>JABSQE010000099.1 GCA_013214245.1 Hyphomicrobiaceae bacterium | reverse complement strand
GTGTTTTCCAGTATAATAGTATCAATTTTACTTCGCTACGCAATCTGTGTTTTGCATCTAGTTTCCTTAATATCAATAACATCCGCCGTTGCTGACACTAAGATAGGTTCATGGCCGACAAATAATACGTCACATTTTTTTCATAAGGGTGTGCGATGGTCAAAAAAAAAAACTTAGGACCAATTATGGTTCCAGTTATAGGAGATGATGCTCCTTATATTGCTTTTGAGCAAGGTCAATACGAGACTGCAAAGCGTATTGCAGAACAGCGTGCCATGCAAAATGACCCACAAGCACATACACTCTTGGGGAGGATATATTCTCAGGGCCTTGGAATTGCCCAGGATGAGCTAGCTGCCGTCCGCTGGTATCGTGCAGGAGCTAGACTTGGTGATGTAGAAGCTCAATTTGCATTAGCAGTTATATTAACAAGTGGTAGTTATTTGAAGCGTGACTACTTTGAAGCTGCCCTAATGTTTGAGAAAGCCGCTCGTGCTGGTCATGTGCTTGCTCACTATAATATAGCTCAACTTTATCTATCTGGTCGGGGTAAACCTGAAAATCCCTACAGAGCAGCTCAGCACTTGGAATATGCTGCTATTAATGGAATTCCTCAAGCACAATATGACCTTGCTGCACTTTATCAAAGTGGTTATGGTGTCAATCCCGACGCATATAAAGCTGCATTTTGGATGCGAAAGGCAGCTGAAAAAGGAATGCCGTCTGCACAATTCGAATATGCTATATATTTACTTCGCGGGCGAGGATTGAACCAAGACAAACCCAAGATTATCACATACCTCACTGCAGCGGCAAACGCTGGATTGTCTGCCGCGCAAAATCGATTGGCTTATTTGTATCACAACGGAATTCCCGGAACTGAGCCAGACGCTTTTCTTGCTGCCAAATGGTACTGGCTTGCAAAAAAAAGTGGTTTTGTTGATTCCAATATCGATAATTTGATCAACCAATATCCAAAAAAGGTTTTGGATCAAGCAAGAAAAGCTGCAAAAAATTAGCAGCTAAAAGCTATATTGGAAAAGGTGAGGTAATAGGCTTTTTTCTTTAGGGAATGAATTGATCTGTTTGATATTTTCAAACGTTAATCAAATGTTGGACGAAATGAGTTTGAAAATGTATAAAATCAAATATTTGAAATAATGATTAACTGGAAGAACTATTATTATTATAATTATATGTATTACTAACTATTTCGGGAGCTTTACATGCCAGCTTCGGCACTGATTAACGTTATGACAAGTGCAGCTCGAAAAGCTGGCCGATCGCTCGCGCGAGATTTTGGTGAAGTTGAGCGTTTGCAGGTGTCTGTGAAAGGTCCAGCTAATTTTGTTTCAACAGCTGATCACCGATCAGAGGATATCATTCATACGGAACTTTCAAGGGCTCGGCCAAATTACGAGTTTCTAATGGAGGAACGAGGTAGTGTTAAAGGCACCGACAGAACTCATCGTTGGGTGGTTGATCCTTTGGATGGCACAACGAATTTTCTTCACGGGATACCACTCTTTTGCATTTCTATCGGTTTAGAGCGGGATGGTCACTTGGTTGCCGGAGTTATCTATTTACCTATACTTGACGAGCTTTACACAGCCGAAAAAGGGAAAGGCGCGTTTCTTAATGATCGACGCATCCGTGTTTCTTCTCGTTGTCAACTTTCTGATTCTGTTATTGCAACGGGTATTCCTCATAAGGGACGTCCTGGACATAATCAGTTTCTTCATGAATTAAGCTTGTTGTCATCAGAAGTTAGTGGCATCCGTCGCTGTGGAGCCGCTGCTGTTGATCTTGCTTGGACTGCAGCTGGTCGATTTGATGCTTATTGGGAACATGGAATTTCGCCTTGGGATATAGCTGCAGGCATAGTTCTAGTGCGCGAGGCTGGTGGTATCACAACTGATTTTTCTGGTAGTAATAAAATGCTGGATAGCGGGACTATAGTTGCTGGTGTTCCCTCTATCCAAAAAGCATTGTTGAGAAAATTAACGTTCTCTTATAAATCATAATCATGACTGAACGAGTTGAAGTTACTTAAAGTCTATGTGATATTATGAGCTAATAAAATAAACAATAGCCGGCGCTGTCTATAATCTATCGTGTCTGGATCTACAAAGAGCTTGGACTATGTATGGTACGTAAGAGGATGTCAGATCGATTGCAACCGTATACAAGAATTCTTTCCTCGCCAGCAGTTTACTTGACGAGGATGTTAATTTTTCTTGCATTCATAGGATTTTTAGTAACTTTCTTAGCCACAAAATTTCTAATTGTCTTTCAGGCTAATCCAGGACTGAATGGCTTAATAATTATGGTGCTCTTTTGGGGGGTATCTTACTCATTTTGGCAGGTTATACGCATTAAGCCAGAGATACGTTGGGTTAACGCATTTCGCATTGCCGACCCTGGTCTGGCGATTTCCCATCAGCCCGTTTTGCTTGCCCCTATGGCAACAATGCTTCGAGATAGAACAGGAGCATTGTCATTATCTACTACTTCGATGCGCTCTATCATGGATTCAATTGGCTCGCGTCTAGATGATGCCCGTGATACAGGGCGTTACACTGTGGGCCTTTTGGTCTTTTTAGGATTGTTAGGCACATTCTGGGGGCTTTTAGACACAATACAATCTTTTAGTAAAACTATCAATGCATTGGATATTGTTACGAATAAAAGTGCTATAATTTTCCAGGATCTTAAGATAGGTCTTGCTAGGCCATTGAAAGGTATGGGAATAGCTTTTTCTTCCTCAATCTTAGGATTGTCTGGTTCATTGATTGTTGGTTTTCTTGAGTTACAAGCCAGTCACGCACACAACCGGTTCTATAATGAGTTGGAAGAGTGGCTGTCGGGTATAACTGAGCTGACCCCTGCAGGTACTTTGTCATTTGATTCAGATCAGATTAGCCGGCATATGTATAGCACAATCATAGAAACCCAGCGCTCACTATCTGAATTGTCGGATCGAATACAATCTCATGCCCAAATGGTAAGCAATGATCAAGACGTAAAAGAATTGATAGACGGAATAAGTAGGTTAATAGTGGAAATTAGGCGTGATCATCAAAGTATTCGCAAGTGGGAAGAAGAAAGATCTAAACGGCAAGATGAGGTCATGGTTGCCATTCGTGACCTGATTGCACAATCGCCTCGGAGGTAGCATGCCGCG
>JABSQE010000098.1 GCA_013214245.1 Hyphomicrobiaceae bacterium | reverse complement strand
TAAAACCTGCGTTCACACGGCGTGCCGCTATAATGTGAGCATTTGGTACCAAGTTAGCCTCGGCCGCAGCTTTCTCTTCTAAAACAATTTGTTTAATGCGTTCACGATTGTCAATAATAGAGTTATTTAAGGCGTCAATAATTATAGATGCTAATTCTGGTGCCTTAGTTGAAATTACCTTGGACCTTATGAGAAGATGCGCAGCATAGCTTTCTGTACCATTACAAGTTGTGGTGACATATGGGATTGTGTAGATGCCACCAGTGTCACGAGATATGCGTTGAGTAAAACTTATAAAATCAAGTGAGACAGAACCCGTCTCAAGCAAAGCTCGTCCAAAGATGTTTAATAATGAAAGCTGACGTATCGAAAGATGCCGCAAGTCAAAAGTCAGATCTAGGTAGATGATACCGTTAGTAGGTAAAGCATGGGTCAGCACATCAACTCCATCGAATAAGGATAATGTGCTTGGAATATTAATATTATTACTCGGAAGATCTGTAAGTTTTAGGTGTGGTATTTTAGCAATGTCTTCTGGTAGATCAGGTGCGTCCTGCAGCTGTTTAAGCTCATGGGCACGGTTTATTAGACGCTTTAACTTTTTTTGTGACAAATTAGAATGAATCTTATCGAGACGTCCACGTTCTTCCGATGCTTGACGTTCTGATTTGTGCGAATCTGGTTTTACAACAGCTGTGACGCGGTGAGGATTTCTAAGAAATTTATCTTTAATGAGATTTTCTAAAATGTGCTCACTAGACCAGATACGGTTTTTGAACTTTTCTAAAGGTTCTTCAAAAGTAATTCGCTCAAGAGGATCACGATCGTACAACCAAGAGCTCAACGAGCATAGCATAATAGATAATCCTCGTGGGAAGCGACCAGTATTATTTTCGCGTAAACTAAATTCCACAGAGTTAATTGCAGCGTCCAAAGTATCTTTGTCAAAGCCTTGTTCTGCAATAATTCTTAACGTTTGTAGAATAAGAGCCTCAACCCGTTCACAATCATCAATGTTGATGCCTCTCAGACCATAGATCGCTGTGGCTTGGCGAAGCTCGAAATCAATTGAACCAAAAGGGTCCTCTCCATAACCAGAATCGGTTAACGCGCGACGCAGAGGTGAAGCTGGGGTTCCCATAAGCGCCTCGTCAAGGACATTCAGTGCAAGCAATAAAAAAGAATCTGTTATCTCATCCAAAAGCCAACTAATCGATATGTTTGATTTGGCTTTCTCAGTTTCTTTACCCGCTGGATAAGTGCCTTCAACTCGGATTGGTTTTGTGAAGAATGTCTGTAGGCTAACGTCTGAATGAACATTAAGTTCTGAGAATTCTGAAAGTTGTTCATTCATGAGGCGAAGGCGTTCTTCCGGATTGTCATCGCCGTAATAATAAATCCAGGAGTTTGAAGGGTGATAATATTTACTATGGAAATCTATAAGTGCTTCGTAAGTCAGGTCAGTTATGACCTTTGGATCGCCGCCACTGTCTACACCATAAGTTGTATTAGGAAACATTGCTTCTTGTACTAGCTTGTACATTACAGAGTTAGGTGATGAATAGGCTCCTTTCATTTCGTTATATACAATGCCCTTGTAGGTTAGCCTCGAATTAGATGCGTCTAAGTAGTAGTGCCAACCTTCTTGCTCAAATGTTTCCCGGGTCAACTTAGGATGCAACACGGTATCAATATAAACGTCAATTAAATTATAAAAATCTTGTAGGTTTTGACTCGCTACAGGATAAGTCGTTTTATCAGGAAACGTCATTGCATTTAGGAATGTATTCAAAGAACCCTGTGCTAGTCGTATGAACGGATCTTTAACTGGAAACTTTCGTGATCCGCACAGTACTGAGTGTTCAAGAATATGAGCTACTCCCGTTGAATCGGTCGGCGGTGTACGGAATGAAATTCCAAAAACTTTGTTTTCATCTTTATTTATTAGGGATAAGAGGCGGGCTCCGGTCTTACCATGACGATACAGGCGTGCTTCGCTTTCTATTTCGTTTATCTGCCTGCGTTGTAATTCTTGAAAACCGTGCTTTAATATTGCCATCTGCGCTCTATCCCTTTGCTCTCATGTATATGTAGGGTGGATGTCGTAATAGACAACATGTTTTTGTCAAAGCAATAATATAACCCTAGGAAAATCTAGAAATTACATATTCACAGTTGTATTTTTAACCTACTAATTAGGTGATCGTCTGAACATACCTGCTGTGTTTAGTGTACTACACTTGCCTAAAAATTGTCTGACTTACGTCAGTAGTAATACGCACTTTTTACAGTATCCAGTGTACCTATATGGATTATAGAGCAAAATGAATACACTAGCAATCTACGATCAATAAGCTTAATTTAGGATCGTCTTATCGGCTGGAAATTATACGGTATGATTTAGTGTTGGTGAACTTGTTGCACGCAAAGCCAATGCAATGGATGCTTGCTAGTGTAGCGCAGACCACAGGTTAGCACCACAACTGTTTAGTGTTGGGCTACAATAAAAAATGCTGTGGAAATAAATCTATCACGAGTTCCTAACACAGATACTTAGTACCTATTGCTTGCAAAATCAGAATTGATTAGGGACCAGTCTATGGAACACCAGGTGGTTATCTAGATTCATAATCTAAAATTCTAAATCTCTATTAAGCAATTTTTGTTTTGTGCATAGCTGGCGATGCTAAGATCAAATAATTATATCAGCTAAATCTAAGCAAGCTTACGTAGCGGAATCTTCGCCAGTTGGATTTTGGCAGCTGTACTTTATCTCTTCAAATCGGATGACTAAAGATCAAAGTAATTTTGATCATCTTAATACATATAGTTAATTCGCTAGCATAGGCACAGTACTCGTTTACATAAAATTGTATGGATCAACGTCTACGCTAAGGCGTGCATCGCATTTTGCAGTTGGAATTTGATTAATCCAAGTTCGCAAATAGCTTTGTACATCGATATCGCGAGCTGCTTTAACTAATAGTCGCCAACGGTAACGTCCGCGCAACATGGATAAAGGTGCCTCTGCGGGGCCTAACACAATAATTCGGTCAGCCTTTGGAGCAGAGTGCGCAACACTGTAGGCATAAGCTTTGGCTATGTTCTTGTCTCGTGCCGAAATAACCAGTGCCGCAAGGCGTCCATAAGGTGGTAGCATTCCAGCCTGACGCTCTTGAATTTCGCGCTCGACGAATGCATTACGATCACCGGTAATGATAGCTTGAATAACTGGGTGCTCAGGTAAATGGGTTTGCACAAAGCCGCGTCCACGCTCTACAGTACGGCCAGCGCGCCCTGTAACTTGTTGCATCAACTGAAACGAACGTTCGCCAGCGCGCGGGTCAGACTGACTAAATCCAAGGTCACCATCAACAATGCCAACTGTTGCGAGCTTCGGAAAATGGTGGCCTTTGGCAACGATTTGTGTGCCAACAATAATGTCAACTTTACCAGATTCAATCTGAGCAATTACCTTTCGCATTTCATTTAGTGTAGGGATAAGATCGCTGGAAAGTAGCACAGTTCTTGCGCTC
>JABSQE010000097.1 GCA_013214245.1 Hyphomicrobiaceae bacterium | reverse complement strand
GGTTGCTTTAGCTATTGCAGTTGAGGCTGATGTCTGTGACATTTATACAGACGTGGACGGAATATACACGACTGATCCGCGAATTGAGCCTAAGGCGCAGCGCATGTCACGTGTTTCATACGAAGAGATGTTGGAAATGGCTTCGCTAGGATCAAAAGTACTTCAAACGAGATCTGTTGAATTAGCAATGATTCATAGTATGCGTGTGAGGGTTCTCTCTAGTTTTTCAGAACCTGACTCGATTCCATCCGTTATGCGTGTTCATGATTGGGATAAAATTGGTACGATAGTTTGTGGCGAGGATGAAATCGTGGAAGCTCAGATTGTAAGCGGAATTGCTTATGCAAAAGATGAAGCCAAGGTGACTGTCCAGCAAATTGCTGATCAACCTGGTATTGCGGCAAGCATTTTTGGCCCTCTCGCAGAGGCTAACATTAACGTTGATATGATTGTCCAGAACTTATCTTCAGATGGTAAGAGCACAGATATGACATTTACTGTAACGGCCAATGAGCTTAACCGAACGCGACAGGTTTTGGAAGATGCACGTCAGCATATTGGATATTCTAATATTATTAGCTCTGACGATGTTGTTAAGGTTTCAGTTATTGGTATAGGTATGCGATCACATCCTGGAGTTGCAGCACAAATGTTCACAGAACTAGCGGAGAAACATATTAATATTCTTGCAATCACCACATCTGAAATTAAAATTAGCATTTTAATTCGCTCTGAATATGCTGAATTAGCTGTTCGCACGCTCCATTCTCTCTACGGACTCGATAAAGATTGAATTCTAAAAATTATGGACAATAGTAATGATGATCACTGTTGGCGTGAAAGTTTGTAAAATAAGGATTATGTCTTAATGCAAAATGCAAATTACCATATATTAAAGCGGTAATTACAACAGCAGAATTTGGATCCAGTGACACATCAATTGATACAATTCTTATTTGTCTCTATGTTGGGTACAGATATGCTTTATTACAATACATGGAAGGTCTAAAAACTAATTCCGAAAGAAGCAATACTTAAAAAAAATGAGCTCATTACCAAAAGAAAAACTGGCTAGTCTCATCGAGCGCTGGGAATTGGTACAGCAAGAAATGAATACTAATACCGATCCCAACGCGTTTGGACGTTTGTCTAAAGAGTTTTCAAATCTTGATCCAATTATCAGAACTATTCATAAGCTCGGCGTTGCACAACAAGAAGTACTAGACTTAAAGTCTATGCTAACGGGCGACGAGAGCGATGTCGAAGTTATAGCTCTTGCTAAACAAGAGCTAAGTGATTTTGAACAAAAAGTTGAAAATTTAGAGCAACAACTTAAATTGCAATTGCTGCCAAAAGATGAGGCTGACGATAGGAGTGTTATTCTTGAAGTTCGTGCTGGGACTGGAGGAGATGAAGCAACACTTTTCGCGGCAGATCTTTTTAGAATGTACGCACGCTATGCCGAACTCAAAAAATGGCGAGTTGAAATTATGGAATACTCGGTAAATGACGTTGGCGGTTACAAAGAAGTTATTGCTTCAATTACTGGTTACGGTGTGTTTGCTAGGCTAAAATTTGAATCAGGAGTTCATCGTGTGCAACGCGTGCCAGCAACAGAGACAAGTGGCCGAATTCATACGTCTGCTGCAACAGTGGCAGTATTACCAAAAGCGGATGAAGTTGATATCGAAATTCGACAGGAAGATTTACGAATTGATACTATGCGGGCTTCAGGTGCTGGCGGTCAGCATGTGAACACTACTGATTCTGCAGTACGTATTATACACGTTCCTACCGGGATCACTGTTGTTTCAGCTGAGAAATCTCAACATCAAAACCGTCGTAATGCCATGCAAGTTCTAAGGTCACGACTTTACGACATGGAGCGGGAGCGAATAGCAAACGATAGAGCAGAAACAAGGCGAGGACAAGTTGGTTCCGGTGACCGATCGCAGAGGATTAGGACCTATAACTTTCCTCAAGGCCGTGTAACGGATCATCGGATCAATCTTACTCTACATAAACTTGATGAAATGCTTTCTGGTCACGTGGTTGACCAAGTTGTTGACGCTCTCGTCACTAATCATCAAGCTACACAGTTAGCAGCTTTTGAAAGTGATGATTAAGAATACAATGCCTCTTAAGCTTTGTTTAAAGATTTCCGATATTATAACACACTTCACGTCCGAACTTACTAAGGCTGGAATAGCGAATGCCCATAATGAAACGAGGCAGATGATTGTTGACGCGATAGCTATTCGTCGAGAAGATTTTATCTTAAATCCACAAATGATCCTGACTAGATCACAAATTATCCGATTGGAGTCTTGGTTAAAACGACGCTTGAGCGGAGAACCGCTCGCCCGCATCCGGGGTTGGCAAGAATTTTATGGCAGGAAATTTATGTTGTCCTCTGCGACGCTTGAGCCACGTCCTGATAGTGAAACGCTTATTGATGCCGCATTACAAGTTATTGATACCCAAAGAGGACCAGCTAATTCGTGGCGTATTCTTGATGTTGGTACGGGAACAGGATGCTTGGTTCTGACACTACTAGCTGAGCGATGTAATACTACTGCAATAGGCGTTGATATCTGTAATCAAGCTTTGGTGATTGCGCAACAAAATGCTACTTCTCTTGGAATTGAAGATCGTGTGACATGGCTGCAATCAAATTATCTTGACCAAGTAACAGGTGAATTTGATCTGCTTATTTCAAATCCACCATATATAAAATCTGCGGATATCTGTTCGTTACAGACTGAGGTTGTTGGCCATGATCCTCATTTAGCGCTTGAAGGAGGTCTTGATGGCTTGGATGCATACCGTTATGTTAAGACAGATTTGTTTCGTGTCCTTCCAAAAGGCTTTGCTATATTTGAGACAGCGTGCAATGACTGTAATAGAGTTATCAGTATTTTGAATGCGGGTACAAATCATAATTGGCTTAGTGTTTTAGGTACACGTCAGGATCTTGCAGGTTGTGAGCGTTGTATAATTTTGGAGACATTTTCGCGAGTTTAAAGTGAAAAAGAGTTGGAATCAGGTTCACATTCCGCTACCCTTTGAATACATAAATGAGACATTGGCAGTAGTGCATTATACAGATCGCAACCGCTCACGAATATTATAATGTACGACATCGGAAATTTAGATTTTTAGTTGTCCGATAAAAACTCTACAGCAGAATAAATGCTAAGAACAGTAATGCAGCATAGTGAGCTCTAGAATTTTACATTTAGTAATGCCGATATAAGTGAAACTATTAAATGAGTGATATCATTGAATGACTACTGTATGAAGACGTCCTTCGTTGCACCGTATCGAAGTCATGCGCTCGTTACCGCAACCCAATGGGTGATAGATAAACTAAGTAAATGAGAATGGAGCCTATGAGGCAGGGACAGCAAAACCGTCGCGGCCGTAGCCGTAATCGTAAAGGGCAAAACCCGTTAACAAGAAGCTTTGAATCGAGCGGACCAGATATAAAGATACGAGGTACACCCTCTCATATTGCAGAGAAGTATGTTTCCCTTGCACGTGATGCCCTCTCATCCGGTGATCCTGTGTTAGCTGAAAATCATTTGCAACATGCAGAACATTACAATCGCATCATAATGACCTACCGAGAACAACAGTCGGTGTACACTGAAACTTTTAATGGTGTGAGTGATAATCGTAACCGATCGAGAGAAATTGATGAATCAGTAAATATTGAAGAAAGCCAAAATACTAATGAGCTAGCGGTTAATAAGATTTCTCAGACGAACTTAAAACACACATCCGCTAATGGAGAAAGTAGTGAAGAGATATCTGCAGAGCTTTCACCACGCTCAGAGCGTAGACCGCGTCGTACCAACAATACTGCACGCAACTCAACACGCTCACGTCGTAATGGAGTCCGGCGTGAAAACAATAATGAAGAAGTGTCATACAACAGTGATGTTGCAATTGCTAATAATGAGGAGACGTCGCATGGTGATTTTAGACAGGATGCTTTTTCTACAATGGATGTTTCTCCACCAGACTTTTTAAAGCGACCAGTTCGCCGCGTGCATCAAACTACAAGCGATAAAAGTAAATCTTCAATAGTAGATGAATATGATGATGTGCCTGACAAGTCAGGTGACTAATTAATGTTAATACATAACTAGAATTTTTCATGTCTGCAGAACATTTTTGCAGTCTTAAGAGCTGTCATATCAGAGTTCCGTCTTACAATTCAGAGTATGTCAGCTCAGATAATGAGATTACTCAGAAAAATGAAACTGTGTGCACTACTTATTCGAGTTAGCAAGAGGTTAGATATCTATTAATTACTACGTCATCAACTTAATTAGTAAAGAAGTAATCGTTTAAACGAAAATCCTCTTGGTGCCGTAAGGTGACGACATTAATAAAACTTTAAAACTCGAAAATATGCTGTATTTTTGTTGACATTCAGGACCTGCTAATGTAGCAGGTCATCAATGATTAGTTTTGCTTGAGAAGTTATTTTCACCACTAAACATCTACGCTGGCGGCGAGAGCGTTTTCTTGGATAAACTCACGGCGTGGTTCAACCACATCCCCCATTAACTTTGAAAATATTTCGTCTGCCTCCGAAAGATCAGCAATCTTTACCTGTAACAACGTTCTGACTTCTTTATCCAGTGTTGTTTCCCAAAGCTGATCTGGATTCATTTCTCCAAGCCCCTTATAACGCTGTAGTGTAATACCTTTTCTTCCCACAGCAAAAACAGCATCTACGAGTGCGCGAGGTCCAAAGATCTCTTTTTCAATATCTTTACGCACTAACTTTGCAGGCTGTTTAAAAACCTCTTGAAGATAGTTATAATATTCATGTAGCCGTCGGGCCTCTAAAGAACCTAATAGAGAGCGATCAAGAATGTGAGCTTCAGAAACACCTCGAATCTTTCGGGTAAAGATAAATCCTTTATCACCAAACTGAGCTCTCCAGCCCTGCTCTGTTTCCTCTGATACAGCATCCAATCGTTTAGAAATCTTTTCAGCAACATTATTCGCATGTTCAACAGAATGCAAGAGTTCCGGGTCGAACACTCCGCCTATAGCACTTTGCTCTATAATAAAGCGTGTGTAACGTAAATGCATTTCATTAATGAGAGAGGTTGCTATTCGTGCCTGCTCAACTATATCTCGCAAGTCTGAGCCAGCTCTTTGTTCACCATTAGAAAGAATGAGACTAGATTCGGTGAGACCTTGTTCGATAAGGAAGTTTTCTAGTTCTCGTTCATCTTTCAAATAAGTTTCTGATTTACCTTTTACAACTTTAAAAAGTGGTGGCTGGGCAATATAAAGATGACCGCTTTCAACTAATTCTGGCATTTGTCGATAAAAAAATGTTAACAACAAAGTACGAATGTGTGCACCATCTACATCAGCATCCGTCATAATAATTATCTTATGATAACGCAGTTTCGCTATATTAAAATCATCACGGCCAATACCAGTCCCAAGCGCCGTGATTAACGTACCAATTTCTTGACTTGAGAGCATTTTATCGAAACGAGCGCGCTCCACGTTTAGTATTTTTCCTCGAATAGGAAGTACAGCCTGGAATTCGCGATTTCTTGCCTGTTTTGCAGAGCCGCCGGCTGAATCACCCTCAACGATAAACATCTCCGTGTTTGCGGGAGTGCGGTCCTGACATTCAGCAAGCTTTCCTGGTAGATTATTAACATCAAGCGTTCCTTTACGGCGTGTCAGTTCACGAGCTTTTCTTGCAGCTTCTCGAACAGCAGCAGCTTCAAAAACTTTTGTTAATATGACTTTAGCTTCACGCGGATGTTCCTCAAACCAAGTTGCAAGCTGATCGGAAATTACACTTTCAACGATTGGTCTTACTTCTGATGAAACAAGTTTACTTTTAGTTTGACTAGAAAATTTGGGATCAGGAACTTTAACTAAAAGAACACATGTTAGCCCCTCACGAGCATCATCGCCAATAATAGAAAATTTTTCTTTTTTAGAAACACCCGTTAGCTCAGCATATTTATTAACAACCCGTGTCAAAGCGGCACGGAAACCAGCTAAGTGGGTGCCACCATCTCGTTGCGGAATATTGTTAGTAAAGCATAGGACGTTTTCATGATAGGATTCATTCCACCACAAGGAAGCTTCAACTGAAAGCCCATCTTTCTCTCCCATCATCATTATTGGAGTTTCCATCAGTGCAGCCTTTGCACGATCAATATATTGAACAAAGGCGCCGAGGCCACCTTTATAAGTCATAATCTCTTTGCGTTGATCAGCATGTCTATTATCTTCTAATGTTATGTGGACACCTGAATTTAGAAATGCAAGTTCACGCAGACGATGTTCCAAAGTTTCAAAGTTGAATTCTGTTGTACCCTGAAATATATCCCAACTAGGAAGGAAAGTTACCTGCGTGCCGCACTGTATATCATCTGTACCAACTGCTTTTAAAGGTGATAGAGCGATTCCATTTTCAAAACGTACATAATATTCTTTACCATCGCGGTAGATTCGTAATTCTAGCCATTTTGAGAGTGCGTTGACAACAGACACACCGACCCCATGAAGCCCACCTGAAACTTTGTAAGGATTGTCATCTTCACCTTCGCTAAATTTTCCACCTGCGTGTAGTTGTGTCATCACAACTTCAGCAGCTGAAATACCCTCTTCAGGGTGCACACCAACAGGTATGCCACGACCGTTATCTGAGACCAAGCATGATCCATCTGGATTAAGCGTAACTTTTACTTCGTTAGCAAAGCCAGCAAGAGCTTCATCGATAGCGTTATCGACAACTTCGTAAACCATATGGTGAAGGCCTGATCCATCGTCAGTATCACCGATATACATTCCAGGACGC
>JABSQE010000096.1 GCA_013214245.1 Hyphomicrobiaceae bacterium | reverse complement strand
GTCTAGATGATCGCGCTGTTTTTGTTGCTACTGGTGGTTATAAAATCACCTTTGGTATTGCCCATCGCATCGCGAAATATATAGCGGATGAAATTAGTGGGGTTGCGCAAAACATAGATCTACCCCCTACATTTCATCCTAGATACCATATCTGTAATTAAAATATAACACTGATCTCAGCTCCTGTTCAAACCAAAAACTAAGTTTAATGGGTTAAATTAAAAGTACACTTGCTGTGCAGCACAAATGAACACTAACGTAACAATTGCGAAATTATTAAATATCTAATCAAAACGACACTTTATGTTATTCCATTACAGAAAAAGCATACCCGTTGCGCCCTGTAACAGCTTTAAACGGTATATACAATGCAGCGCATAGCGAAGTTTTACAATTTGTTCAACTTTAGTAATGACGGTATTCCGATAAGATTTTTTTATCTGTCCGCATAAATTTAGGAATAACTATTAGTTGTTGGCTATTAAATTATTAAAGTGTAATACAAGAATATTCGTATAACTAACAATATCTAAAAAATAAAACTCTAGAATCTTTCTAAACATACGGCACTTTAATATAAGAAACTGAAGCTTTGTTTTGTAAAAGCCAGGTTATTTTTTTAATTTTAGCATATTAGCAGTACATCACACTTCGCAAGTTGCTCTAGCTCTAACAACTTAAGTTTGGTAGCTTGGTACCAATTACCTTGCGCTACATCCTAATTATTATTTTTCTGGTGAGTAGTTTTTGTGATAAAACATTTTTCGATGTTAAAGTAATTAATAGCTACGTTAACATTTAGATGCTTTTCTCGAGCCTTAATGTTGCACAAAAGCAGATGCTGGAGTTATGTAAAGATAAATTTTCTTACTAATCAATAACACATAAGAGACAAATGTTTTCCACATAGAAATATTAATTTTTGTTATTTATTCAACGTCTGCCGTTTAAATGCCACATATAAGTCTGTAATGTAAAAAAGAGTTTATGAACTGTCTCGACTGAAAATAAAATTGGTATGTGTTATCAATAACTCAGACACCAGTCGTGTGCATTAGCTATTTTACTTATATAGCTCATTGTCATAAATTTCGATCTTTCGTATCGACTTTATTAAGTAAGATCGGTAATTATCGGCGAGGTACTTCTTCATGTGTGTTATGTTTTGAGTCAAAATGAAGCTAATTTTTTAAGAGCTTACTAAATTTATAATTAATTATTTGACTTGAAAATTAAGCACAGTTATCGATGTGGGTGACTTTAATATGAGCAATGAAGGGCAGGTTAAGCATTTCAGCGAGTCGTTAGAAAATCGTATTCAAGAAGCAAAAAATAGAACTCACGACACATTTTTCACTTCTTGCGGACCGCCTCCTTTGCCTAATTCTTTACCTAATACAGAACTAACTGGACAAAGACTTAGCACCTATAAAAGTGGAGGGCGCAACGGTACTAATAGTACTCCTCCTCCTTTACCTCAGGATATACAAACAGAATCCAAAGACGAAGGTACTCTCACTTCGACGAACGCCCGCCCTCTAAAGCACAACGAGTGCTTAACTTCAGTAAATAAGAACATTATGCAGGAGAAACGACGAATTGCTAGGCGACGGCCCGCAGCTCCGTCGCGCGAGCGTGTTGCAG
>JABSQE010000095.1 GCA_013214245.1 Hyphomicrobiaceae bacterium | reverse complement strand
GCACTAATTCTTGCACCTAATAAAACACTGGCGGCACAGCTTTATGGCGAATTCAAAGGTTTTTTTCCAAAGAATGCCGTAGAGTATTTTGTGTCTTATTATGACTACTATCAGCCTGAAGCTTATGTACCACGTACTGATACGTATATCGAAAAAGAAGCTTCGATTAACGAACAGATTGATCGTATGCGCCATTCTGCCACACGCGCTCTGCTTGAGCGCGACGACGTAATCATTGTTGCTTCTGTATCATGCATTTACGGTATAGGTTCGGTAGAAACTTATACGGCTATGACTTTCACCCTAGAAATAGGTAAGCAGATTTCACAACGCCAATTATTGGCTGATTTGGTCGCTTTGCAATATAAACGTAATGATAATAACTTTTTACGAGGTACTTTTAGAGTGCGCGGTGATACTGTTGAATTGTTTCCTGCTCATCTTGAAGATCGAGCCTGGCGTGTCTCAATGTTTGGCGATGAAATTGAAAGCATTACAGAGTTTGATCCTTTAACTGGTCACAAAAGCGATTCCTTAAAGCTGGTAAAAGTTTACGCAAACTCCCACTATGTAACACCTAAGCCAACGTTACAGCAGGCACTCCGTCAAATTGAAATTGAGCTACAAGAGCGCCTCAAAGAAATGCACAACAACAATAAACTTTTAGAGGCCCAGCGATTGGAACAGCGCACACAGTTCGATATGGAAATGATGGAAACAACAGGCTCTTGTGCGGGAATCGAAAATTATTCGCGATATCTCACTGGCCGGCGCCCTGGAGATCCGCCACCTACACTTTTTGAATATCTTCCTGACAACACTATAGTTTTTGCTGATGAAAGTCACGTGAGTGTACCGCAAATCGGTGGTATGTTTCGTGGTGACTTTAGGCGAAAGGCGACGTTAGCTGAATATGGCTTTCGTCTGCCATCATGTCTGGATAACCGACCACTTCGATTTGAGGAATGGGATGCCATGCGCCCGCAGACCATTTATGTATCTGCCACTCCAGGAAACTGGGAGCTGGTACAAACTCATGGCGCATTTGTCGAGCAAGTTATTCGTCCCACCGGCCTAATCGATCCTGAAATAGAAGTTCGTGAGGCCAGAACTCAGGTTGACGACTTGATTGACGAAGTGCGGCAAACGATCAAGTTAAGTTATCGTACACTAGTGACAGTTTTGACCAAGAAGATGGCAGAAGACCTTACCGAATACATGCATGAGCAAGGTATACGTGTGCGTTACATGCACTCCGATATTGATACGCTAGAACGCATAGAAATCATTCGCGACCTCCGGCTTGGTACTTTTGACGTACTAATAGGCATTAATTTACTGCGTGAAGGACTTGATATTCCTGAATGTGGGCTAGTGACAGTTCTTGATGCGGATAAAGAAGGTTTTCTTCGCTCAGAAACCTCTCTTATTCAGACCATAGGACGCGCAGCACGTAATGTTGACGGTCGTGTGATTCTTTATGCCACCACAATGACAGGCTCACTAAAGCGTGCTATTGCCGAAACCAATAGGCGACGGAACAAACAGATGGCATGGAACAAAGCAAACGGTGTCAAACCACAAAGCGTGCGTAAGTCTATTAGCGATGTTATGGCGACCATTTACGAGCACAATAAATTAGAGCCAGATGGTAATGCAAAGCATCACAATGAAAAACGCCTTGTTGGCCATAATCTCAAAACAATTATTGAAAATATGGAGAAGAATATGCGTGAGGCAGCTGCTGACCTCAATTTTGAAGAGGCTGCTCGCCTTCGCAATGAAATCAAAAGTTTAAGAGAGGAAGAATTACTAATCGATAATGATCAGACTACTAACTCAAAATTCAATAAACATCAGTCTGAAATGTATAGCAACAAACCTGGATATAACGACAGAACATTGATGAACTCTAGTAAATCAACCGGGCGTCCCCATAAACCAAAACCAGGAGAAATGGGTCCTAGCTCTGAACGAACCATACCACTGCGGAAGGTCAACGGTTTAAGTCCATCTAAACCAATTGCTACCTCTGAAATTAAAGCAAAACGTCGTCGCCCACGCAAAACTGGACGACCTGGAGAATAGCTATACAAGAGGAAGACTTTAAAAGTAAACCCAGAAAATTAACTGTGTAAGCTGGTAGACTGTACAGTACTAAAGATATTAATATTAAATTATTAAAAGTTCTAATGTAAATCTTATAGCTAATAACTTTACCGGAATATATTCACAATTAAATAAAAATCTTAAGTACTAAGCTATATTCCGTACGTAGCTTGGTTACTGTAATAATTTTCTCAATATTACAATGTATAGCCATTGTCAAAACCGATGCTTAATCGTACCACGTATCTGAAGAGACGAATCATTACGCTCAGGCAAAATATCCTCTACAGGATCTTTTTTTTTCCTGTAAAGAAATTCCATGCCAAAATCTAAACTCGGAATAACAACTTTAGCTACAGCAGGAAGTTCCACCACAAGATCCTGAGACCCGTCTATCATAAGAGCACTGTCTTGTCCATTTACAGGTAATGCGGACTTATCTTTCTGTCCAAGTCCCTCGGTTCTAAAAAAGTTCTTATTGGACCTGCTACCGTTGACATTGTCACTTTCGAACGAAAGAACAGTGATGTTTGAAAGGAATAAAAAGATAACAGGTGCGAAAACTTTTATTAAGTACTGCATTGAGCTTCCTAAACTGGTTCATGCTAAGCTCGTATGATATTACTAGTATCAGTGAGCAGATGCACAGATTGCAGTATTGCCGCCTAACTAATGATTAATATTTTTGCAAAAATAGCAAAATATGACTTTTAGAACACATTTGAGGCTCTGCTAAGTGCCCTCGGCTTTCTAACTTTAGTTTTCTCTCTTGGTTTCTAATTGCCATGAGCAGGTCCGTAAAACTCTACTTACATAGTCTACCTTTCAAGGAAAGATAGTGCAACACACAATGACGCTATAAGTTAGTTCAAATCGTGTGTCAAAAAATAAACATATTGCATGTTTTAGATCTTTTTAATTCAAAATATCATCATTAGAGATGATCAGAACCGTCTTTTACTTATCGAGCTAAACTATCACCTTCGACGGTAACATCAATTAGACGAATCATTTTTATGCTCTTGATCCAAAACTGACTAACTATACTGATCTAGTGGTCTCCTCAGCCTCACGCTCAACCTCAATTCTTTCCTTATCCTCAGCACCCTTTGCCTCTACGTCACGATCGACGAGTTCTATAACAGCACGCGGGGCGGAATCTCCATATCGAAAACCCGCTTTAATCACTCTCGTATATCCTCCGCTACGCTCTTTATATCTGGGAGCTAGAGTGTCAAACAGTTTTTTGACCATAGCATCATCGCGGAGACGGGCGGCGGCTGTGCGTCGAGAATGCAAACTACCTCTTTTAGCTAATGTTATGTATTTGTCCACTACTCGTCTAAGATCTTTAGCTTTGGCTAAAGTTGTTATTATTTGTTCGTGCTTTATTAGTGCAGAAGCCATGTTCGAAAACATAGCCTTGCGATGCCCTACATCACGACTAAATCGTCGACCTATTTTTCTGTGTCTCATATATCATTCCTAATAATATTCAGCAAAAAGGTTTTGTTGCCTCACCACGTGCTTAAATCGAAAATTCATGAAAAACGCAATCTCGTTTCACATCTAGGAGGTATAAGCAATCAATACTGATCATCAAATCGTTTAGCCAACTCTTCGATATTATCTGGTGGCCAGTTAGGAACCTCCATACCCAAATGAAGCCCCATTGTTGCTAAAACCTCCTTAATCTCATTCAATGATTTACGCCCAAAATTCGGAGTGCGCAACATTTCAGACTCGCTTTTTTGAATCAAATCACCAATGTAAACAATGTTGTCATTTTTTAGACAGTTTGCAGAGCGAACCGACAGTTCCAACTCATCTACTTTCTTAAGAAGAGCAGCGTTGAAAGTAAGCTCTGGATGATCTTGCTGTTCTACAGGCTTTTTAGGCTCCTCAAAGTTAATAAAAATAGCAAACTGATCCTGTAAAATCCTTGCAGCTAGCGCGACAGCATCTTCAGCACGAATTGATCCGTTTGTCTCTACGGTCATAGTTAGCTTGTCATAATCTAGAATTTGACCCTCTCGCGTATTATCTACACGATAGGATACTTTTTTTACAGGACTATATAAACTATCCACCGCAATAAGTCCAATCGGTGCATCATCCGGACGATTTCTATCTGCCGATACATACCCTTTACCCATATCGACAGTAAATTCCATACGAATAGATGCGCCATGATCTACGTGACATATAACGTGTTCTGGGTTGAGAACCTCCACCTCAGAACTTGTTTCAATGTCACCAGCAGTTGCCTGCCCTGGACCGTCCATTTTGAGGACCATACGTTTTGTCCCATCAGAATGCAACCTCAATGCAATCTCTTTAATATTTAGGATAATATTCGTGACATCTTCACGAACTCCTGGTATCGATGAGAACTCGTGTAAAACGCTGTCGATTTGAACCGTTTTTATAGCGGCTCCTTGTAGAGATGATAGCAAAACCCGGCGCAAAGCATTACCAAGTGTCATACCAAAACCGCGCTCGAGTGGTTCAGCAACAACTGTAGCCATGCGATCGCGATCTCGACCCGGCTCAACGCCAAGTTTATTAGGTTTTATCAAATCTTGCCAATTTTTTTGCAAAACATTCATCGTAATAATCTCGTTCTTGAAGAGCCGTGTCAAAGTTTTAGAAGTGTGGTAACATCTACATTTGCCGACATCATAATTCACGTTTTATCACGCGAATCTTAAGTACGACCTTATATAAGTAGTATTTTACGATAAATCATACACGACGCCGCTTACGAGGACGACAACCATTGTGAGGTATTGGAGTAACGTCGCGAATAGTAGTTATTTGGAAGCCGGCAGATTGTAAAGCACGCAAAGCTGATTCTCGGCCAGAGCCCGGGCCGCAAACCTCGACTTCTAATATTTTGACGCCATGCTCAGAAGCTTTTTTTGCGGCATCCTCTGCTGCCATCTGAGCGGCAAAAGGGGTCGATTTTCGTGAACCCTTAAACCCCATATGCCCTGACGATGACCACGATATAGTGTTACCCTGAGCATCTGTAATTGTGATCATAGTATTATTAAAGCTTGCACTTACATGCGCAACACCAGATGTAATGTTCTTCCGTTCACGACGACGCACTTTGCCTCGCTGCTGCTCTCTTGCCATATCGATTATGCTCTCGTCTATCTAAATACCAAATAAATAACGTCTGTAGGCCTAAAACCTTGCACACAAACTTTAAACCTGACAAAGTACTATTTCTTTTTACCTGCTATCGCTTTAGCAGGGCCTTTACGTGTTCGAGCATTAGTATGTGTACGCTGCCCACGTGAAGGAAGGCTACGACGATGACGCAACCCTCTATAACAGCCAAGATCCTTAAGGCGCTTTACATTAGTTCCAGTCTCACGACGAAGGTCGCCTTCTACTAAGTAGTCACGATCAATTGTTTCGCGAATTTGTAATATTTCAGCGTCAGATAATTCATTAACACGGCGCTCAGGCGGTATGCTAACTTTCTCACAAATCTCGCGTGCTAAACACTGTCCTATGCCATGGATATACTGAAGAGAAATCAAGACGCGTTTTTGAGTTGGAATATTGACACCAGCAATTCGGGCCAAAACTATTCTCCTGATTAAATAGATTAATGAACTACACCTAAGCAAATATCTGAAAGATCTCCAAAACGAGTGCTTAACTTAATAAGCACCACGTCTAGCTGCTTTAGGAACTGAAAGTTTTCGGACACGATGATCAGTTATATAACAATCACCTTAGTTAAAACGGGAAATATAATTCCTTTTTGTACTACAAACGAACGCACAAACCCAAGTATTATCAATTTATCGTACTCAACAGATAATACTACTCACATTAAAAGCTTCTTAAACGTTGCATCAATAGGGTGTCAATTTGATTAGTCACACTCTCTATGCTAACCATACCATCGACAGTTCTTAATCGACCGGATTTTGCATAGTAACTTGACAATGGTGTAGTCTGGGTACGATAGGCTATCAATCTCTTTTCAAAAGCTATACGATTATCATCCTCACGAACCTGTTCGCCTAAAGATGCGCACTCGCGAGCTCTATTCTCTATCCGATCCAAAAGGAACTCCTCATCAACCACTATTTCCACAACCAAATCTAACGTCAGCGATTTCTTAACCAACAACTTGTCAAGTGACTCAGCCTGAAATACTGTTCGAGGAAAGCCATCTAAAATGAAACCTTTAGCGCAGTCAGCACTATCAATGCGATGTGAAACGATTTCAATAACGACATCATCAGATACTAGCCCACCAGCATCCATGACTGCTTTAGTCTTAAGCCCTAAAGCAGTTTGTGCTTTTACTGCTGTACGTAGCATATCTCCAGTTGATAGCTGTGTTATACCAAACTTATCAATCAAACGTGAAGCTTGAGTTCCTTTTCCCGCGCCAGGTGGTCCTAAAAGTATGATGTTCATTTTCGTCCTCGTGATGAACCTCGAAGTTTAGCTTTTTTTATAAGACCTTCGTACTGGTGAGCCATAAGATGACTCTGTACTTGCGCAACAGTATCCATAGTAACACTTACTGCTATTAACAAAGACGTACCACCAAGAACTGCGCCAAAAGATGATGGAATACCAAGATTTAAAATAAGTATCTCCGGCAACAGACAGACTGCTGCAAGGTAAATGGCACCCAAAACCGTTATGCGCGTTAAAACGTAGTCTATGTGAGAGGCAGTTTGTGTGCCAGGACGGCGTCCCGGAATAAACCCACCGTACTTTCTTAAATTATCGGCTGTTTCCTGCGGATTAAACACAACAGCTGTGTAAAAAAAGCAAAAAAAGATAATTAAAAAAACGTAGCACAGCATATGAAGTGGCTGACCGGCGCCCAAAGCTGCAGTAATGTAAGAAACCCAAACAGGAAATGTCTCACCCGCTGAACTAGATGTAAAACTAGCTATTGTTACGGGCAGTAATAATAAAGAGGAGGCAAAAATTGGCGGTATAACTCCTGCAGTATTCAACTTAAGTGGCAAGTGTGATGAATCACCCTGAAACATACGATTGCCAACTTGACGTTTAGGATATTGAACGTGAAGCCTACGTTGAGCACGCTCCATAAACACTATAATAACGATAGATAATGTCATAGTACAAAGTAACAAAATAAGTCCTAAAGCAGAAAGGTTACCCTGCCGCGATGTTTCAAACAACTGAATCACAGCCGTAGGAAG
>JABSQE010000094.1 GCA_013214245.1 Hyphomicrobiaceae bacterium | reverse complement strand
TGAGAATTACGTTTCACAACAAAGTGTTATAGTAGCCTAGCGGAACGGGTGCGTCTGCGTGCAAGCCGGGGAAACGAAACTGCAAACAATTCGTAATGATGGGGTCGGGGGTTCGAATCCCTTCAGCGGCACCAGTTTTATTCAATGATATCTTTTGGTGTAAATCGGCAATGTGCGGGAATGTTTTTCTTGACTCACACAAGCAGGACTCGGAGCTAATTATTAGCTGAGGCGTTACAATAATCCAATCTTATAAAAGGCGATCAAATTAGCTACATAATCAATATACTCGTGGAGCGTTTCTAAGCTAATCAAAAAAATTTGAAATATCGTGAATATTGTGAGCGCTCGCTAGTTCTTGGTTGTACCAACCGAACATACATAACAAATTATCGATTAGCTCAGATATCAAACTCCAGACTTACGGCACAAAGTGGTGCTGACTTTGATATTAAAGCAATAGAATTGTGAAAAGGGCTAAACAGAGCTCTTCTTTTTAACATCGTTCTGAAAACTGGAGCAAATATAAGTAAAGCGAACTGAAACACGGATACGAAATATCGGAAAAATTCTTGAGTTTGTCTCATAGAGAGGTCACGCAGACAGGTTTGCAAATTTATCTTAAAAAAAACTCTTTAATATAAAGGTTACGGGAAAACAGTTTCCATATGCGGTTTAGAAGAAGCATAATCTTTATAGCTTGATTTTTGGTTAAAAACTAAGCGACTGAACTGGAGGCTTAATATTTGCCCTCGCTGCAAGTAAACTGCCGTTGGCTTGATTGCTGCAAAAGGTAGCTTCGTCCTGCATAACCATCATCCCCCATTATTACTTTACGCTATGCACTTGTTGCGCTCAGCGAAACCTAGCAACAACTTATGGCATAAGTGATCTTCGAAAATTTCCCCGCCCAACTTGTCTACCTTGGATAAAACTTAGCACAGTATAATACCTGGCTTGGATTGTAGCCGGTAGATTAGACATACAGAAAGAAAGAAAAAACCTACATAGAAACGAATGTTCCAGGCTGCGCAATTTCTTCGGTGCGTCATCCGCGCAGGCTTTATTAGCTGCCTTGTATACTGTAAGACTTATGCTCATAATGGAATAGCCAATTCACGTGCGATGGTAAAGTCAGTATTGTGTCAGTGATGAACAGATCACTATCACTAGCCACTTCGATTTCTGCCTTTCTTGCTTCCTGGGCCAAACTAACAAGCTCTTACCGGCTGTCTTGGCGCAGGTTGGTGTCACGGACCGCAACTTCGCAGACCATGTTGTCACTTTTTTCTACAACCGGTCACGATAAGCCAGCCAGTTCAACAGACCAACCACTGGCCGCATATAGATTACAGTTACAGCGGAGTATGATCACCTGGATGTGGTATGGCTTCAGCAGGTTCGCTTGCTTAGCAGCCACGGCATCTTAGCTCTTACCGAGAATGGTAAAGTCATGCTGCATGTGTTCAAGTGTATTTTTCGCTATCGAATTGATACTGTTCGCGATAAAGCCGGTTCCTTCACAGGTAGGAGTCTCGAACTTTGTCAAAATACGTAAATCCGCAACTACCAGAAATGGAAAATGATCAGGTAACTGATATTTTGGTTAGCTTTTTTCGGTTGAACGTCAATGGAGACCTTGATCGGCAGGGTTATTATTTGTTCAGTGGTTATGGTTAATGTCCTTACGGGTTTGGACAGTGACGATCAGAAATTTCCCATTTCGCAACCGCGCCTACCACGGTATTGGATCAAGAAAGTGTAAATAAGGTAAAATGAATAGACCGCATAGCTCGCGTCTCACCTCGGCTCGAAATTCAAAGAGGGAGTTGGATTGTTAAGCGCGTCGGGCAATGTTGACAATAGGTATTAACAGGACTAGTGGTTGTATAAACCTGATCCATTGCAGGTCGTAGCATTCTCCATAAGCAAGTGATCAAGGCCCACCCACCATTTAGATTTTTCGACAATGAATAGCAGGGCATGTTTACCTGCGCCATAAGACCAGTCGACTGCGCCGGCAAGGATAGAACGGTATTGCAAAAGATCGTCGGCGATCAGATCAGCGGTTAACAGATAAATGTTGAGGTTCCCGCTGCAGCTAGGTTTCTGGAACACAATATAGGCTTGTTGGATGATGTGCTAATTATCCATCTAGTTAACCTGACAGTTGATGTAGCGAAGCTCCCTTTCGTCTTCATATGGTGTCCACCAAGCTGCTTTGTTCAGGAACGTTTTAACGATCAGGCTATGCGAAGTACCAAATGGGTTAGTGAGAAGCAGAACCAGCAGATACATTCCCTTTGGCCTGTACATGTTGGACATGATTGGCCACATCAGGCCCTACTCAGCTTTAGAATGCCCACCGCTTTAATTGAGAGCTGCCGCTGAATAAGTTCTCACTTGGATGCTTACGTATTGTTTCATGTCCTAGAACGGGTGGATTTCTATCGATGCTATACCATTTGTGAACTTAATCGAAATCGTCCATGTATTTTAATTACTAGTCACGCTTCCTTGCTCAAAAGTGAGATAAAGCATCAAGAACAATTCGTTGTCCAACTAGATGCAGCCAACATGGCTTTCGCGAATCACGAAGATACGGGCAACAGCACCTTGTTCCAGAATGATGCGGACTAAAGTCAGAATGAAGCCAGCTGTTTTACCCAAACCGCGCAATCCACCAACGAACGTTACATCCACATAACGCGACCACAGGTCCACTATCATTATCTAGGGAGTATGGACCATCAGACGCATCGTGGTGTGTTAATAAGTCAGTAAAAATTTTTCTCTAGTGAAATTCTCCGATTAGGAGGACCGGGAACTTTTGCCTTAGTATCTAGCAGGCCATGCCGGCCTCATTAGAATTCGTCATTAAAAAGCGTTGGCTGATCAGAGACAGTCTTTCCCGGTGCGATCATCTTTGTGATAAGCTTAACCGGCTTAGGAGACAGGTAGCGTTTTCAAATGCCTCGCAATTAACAGAGTTTAATAGAAGTCCGCTTCAGGACTTTCTCTTTTTATCAGTAGGTACGACATTGGTCAGGTTCCTTGTGCTATTTCCTGCACAAAACTACACTAATAAATCGCCCAAAGTCGTTGTTGTATTAATTCACTATGTGGAAGATAGTTGCTTGCTCATTCGTTGACTTCAGCTTCCCATTTGTTTGGCTTCGGCTATCAAATCCTTTAATGAAGATCTAAACCGTACACACGTCCTTCTAATGCTGAAGTTGCTTTGGTTTAAGATTATATGGCTGCCCTTTCGGGTACAGAATTGCGTGAAAATCTCAGTCATGGTTCTTCGAGTAATCCTTATGTCCGTTAATGGAAACGTTTGGATAGAATCCCCTAGTGATAAATAATGCCAATTTTTCAATTTGGTTGAATGCGTCGAACTGATCTTCTTTCACCACTTTTGTTCCACAGTCAAAGACACGTTTTCCACCTCGTACCGCTAGTTCGTATTCAGTCAGTCTTCGCACCGTTGTGGTTAGTGTAGAGGGTTAGTCCTCTGTTGTCTGTATCTAAGTAATAGACCCGCCCAGTCTACGGTATAGGCAGGCTTTCGATCTTTTTCGTAATCATGGAAATCTTGGGTACACTACTATCCTAGATGTTTTTTCTATCGTGCTTATGTGCAGTTGATAGCTATTAGTCGCGCCGATTAATTCAAGAAAACAGCTGGTTCAGGTTCGACTTCCTTCAAAGGTACTATGATGTCAGAAGCTAAAAGTCACTTTGTTTCATAAATTTAATAGACTTATCGTTTCGCGTTTTAGGTCTCTCATAAAGTCTGTTAAGACTTCATGCTAGTCGATAAGATCTTTTAACGTTATTACTTAATTATCATAATTATTGAGCAGATTAGTACATAACGACAACACTAATACATGTCAGTTTTTACCTTTTATTTATCTGCTATTCACTCCCAACACATATAACAGATATGCACCAACTCACCTCGCTTGATCACAAAACCAGGATCTTAAAATTATTGATTTTCTTGCAAATTAAAGTGATTTTGACTGCACCTAAGTTGAGCGTAATGACCTTTCAGTCAATTACCTAGTGCGGAAAAAAATATCTAATTTTCCTAAGTTGACAGCTTCGGTTAGTTTTCTAAATGAAGCATCCGTGTAGTTAGTAACTTTTTAGGAAAACTAATAAAAAACAAACTTTAGTTCATGATTTAAGATATCCTAAGTTATGAACTGATGGTCACTTAACTGCGGGCGGTATACGATATTTTGAGGACTTTGTGCTTAAAATTATCAATTTCTGAAAAACGTTCACTTAAATTCACGCACGAAATTATTAATGCCGATTTGTAAGCCTGTTCTGTGGCGCTCAGCAACCACAATAGCATTGAGCGTGCTTAAGCTTCGATCAAAATCATCATTGATTATAGTGTAGTCATATTCATGCCAATAACTCATCTCTAAAGCTGCGCGATTCATGCGCTCTTTTAACACTTCTTCACTATCTAAAGCACGTTTATACAGCCTCTTTTCCAAGACTAATTTTGAGGGTGGGAGAATAAAGACTTTTACTAAGTTCTTAAGATTATGTGATTGAAGCTGCCGCATACCTTGCCAATCAATATCAAAGATAATGTCTTGACCAGTGCTCAGCGTCTCCTCAACAGCATCGCGCGGAGTCCCATAAAAATTACCAAACACATTAGCCCACTCAAGCAAATCACCTCTGTCTCTCAACCGCTCAAATTCATTTCGACTCACAAAATAATAATCTTTGCCATCCACTTCGCCCTCTCGCGGTCGGCGTGTTGTTAGTGATACTGAAAATTTTAAATTATCATCATACGCTAACAACGCACTGGCAAGGCTTGTTTTCCCCGCACCAGATGGTGATGATAAAACAAAACTTAAACCTGCACGACGTGGGAGTAGGTCAGACAGTGACATGCTACTAACTTAAATTATGAAATTATCCGCATAATTGAGCGGAAATAGTTTCCATTTACAGACCAAGCTCAGTCATTTTTTTATTTTTGAATTTGGTCATCATCACATAGTAATAGGATTAAATAACTGGATAATAAAGTCAAGCTTACAGCCTAGAGTGCTTGTTGTATAAAAGTAGCATCCAAATCAAAGCTGTTCGAAAACAGTCACACAAATTATAACTTTTTAAAAGTGTCAACGCTTTTCATAATAAAAACTGTATCTTGCCCCACATTTTAAATTCACGACAGATTCGATGTTTAGTGATACTATTAATTAAGTAGACACACAGTAGAAATCAACTTTATTATATTAGTTTTCACATCTCAGAAGCAAATGAATTAAAGTGTAGTCCAGAAAGAACATTTCTTAACAAAGCTATACCAAACAGTTCCACGCCTAACGTGTAGGATGGCGTTGGGGTAAAAGTGTACCATTAGGTGTAAGCAAGTCTACTGATTTTAAACTACTTGATCGCATGCGTCCTCGATTAAAGTCCGTGCTGATAGGTGCAGACTCAATTCCTGTAGAGTTAGCTAACACTTCACGTTCAATTTTTTGCACTGCACGTATTCTACGTTCAATACTTCTCCATTTCATTACGGCACGATTATGCTCAGCTAATGTATTGGAAAAAATATGACCACCTTTTCCATCTGCCACAAAATATAGAAAATTAGTTTTTTTAGGGTTCAATGCGGCCTCGACTGCAACGCTTCCAGGATTACAGATCGGCGTTGGAGGCAACCCTCCAATTTGATAAGTGTTGTGTGTTGTTTTCTTACGGATATCAGATTTATATATTAAACTACCCCACGAAACAGACGGGCCGAATTTACCGTATAAAATAGTCGGATCAGACTGCAGGCGCATACCGAGCCGCAACCGATTTATGAACACACTGGCAATGTTACCGGGATTGTCACGTGGTCCCATTTCCTTCTCAACAATGGAGGCTAAGATCAAAGCTTCCGTGACATTATCATATGGAAGATTTGGCTGACGTCTTTGCCAGGCAGCATCTAAAAATTTAGTTTGTTGTAGTGCCATTTGCTTAAGTATTCTATTGCGAGATCCCTGGAAATGCACACGATACGTATCCGGTTTTAAAGTACCTTCAGCCGGAATATTGATAATATCTCCGGTTAATTTTCTATTATTACGTAACCGTGATACAATTTCGAAACTAGTTAAGCCTTCAGGAAAAGAAATCGATATCAACTCGGATGCACCACCCCTTAGAGTATATACTATTTCTTTTGAGCTAGAGAATGCCTTGAAACGGTAATTTCCTGCTTTAAAAGCCATAGTATTATGTTTATCAACTACATTCCATACGCGGTCACGAAATTGATGTGCCAACACTAGGTAGCGGCTTGAAATAATACCTTCTCGCTCTAAAGCCTCTGCGATTTGATGTTCCGTTTTACCTTTGGATATATTTAATAACTTATCTTCACGCAATGGTCCGGCAGAAGTAATTGTGCGCTCAAACCAGAAATGAGCAACTGCCAAAGTAGTGGTGATAAAAAATAGAACTGTAAAAATGCTGTTAAAAAAACGTATGACCGGCTTAACCGATTTTTTAAGTTTTTTGCGTTTTTTTTCCACAGCTCGCTTTGGAGCTTTTGCCGGCTCAACTGCTTCGATAGGACTAATTGGTCTAATATTTTTGTGAGGTTTAATCCTTCGTTGTTGCATAGCTTTGATCCCATCCACCAGAAAAGATACGTGAACGCCTACGATACACTACTAAAAACGTGAACATGTTTTAAGTAAAATTGAAGATTATTGTTTAAACCCACATTTTGCGACCAAAGTATGCTCATTTTCCACTCTGGTTGTTGCAAGACAATCCATCGTAACTTGAAAGTGGTCAAGCTAAACTGCATAAAACCTCTAGGGTGATTGGGGAAAACTACTAAAGGATAAAGGAGACGTAAGCGTGCTATATAATAATTACACTAAACTTAATTGATCCCTTACCAAAACCGTCAAGTTATTAAGTTTTGCAACTAATATAACAAATGAAACCAATTTATTGTAAGCAATCGTATAAACTATAGTGATTTCTATCCAGTAACAAGATTGCCCAATGGACGTAACGGACGTGCAGAGTCCTGCAGTGCAAACATCTTAGGGGCAGCCAATTCCTTTCGGGCTTCCACAATAATTATTCCCCCTAAACCAGGTAAAACCTGCGCCCCATAGCGCTCAAATGCCACTGTCGATTTTAGAAAAATCTGATGCTCAACTGGTGGAAAATACAGTGCCCATGTCCAGCTTATTGGAGCAAACAAAGAATTTTGTAACAATCCCTGAAGCTCTATACGACTGTAAGCCCGCCCATAACCAAATGGTGTTGCATTAGTCATGGCCCAGACCCCTCTTTGATTAGGAACAATGAGCATAAGGCAACCTTCTGGCGATAGAACACGCCATATTTCGCGTAACAATTTTTTTCTAGTATCCGAGTACTCTAGACAATGTACAAGCAGCAATCGATCTACAGAATTATCATGTAAAGGTAAATGTGTTTCCTCGACCATAACACATCGTGTTGCACCTACTTTTGGCCAAACTAATGTGCCTTGTTTAGCTGGCATCATTGCATAAACACGAAGCACCTTACCAATGAAAGTACCTAAAAATGGTACTGCGAAACCCAGTCCAATAAGTGTCTTGTCGTTAACGCATTGCCAACGCGCACGAATGCGGTGTGATAACAGCCGGCGTACAGCAAGCCCTAGAGGGCGGGTGTAGAATGACTGTAATTTAGACACATGTAGATGCATTCCCGTCTCGTAAAAAAGCATGCGAACTATACGCGGTATCTAGTAAATGATATATAAAATTAATAATTCAATACCTATTCGCAATAATGAGAAAGTGCATATGAAACTATGGCACATTTCGAAATATATCAGTTTCTTTGCCGTGCTGATAATTATGGCATAATCATTCGTGATACAAAAAGCGGAAAAGTCGCCTCAATTGACGCGCCAGCAGCACAGCCGGTCCTAACAGAGCTACATAGAAGAAAATGGCAACTTACACATATCCTAACTACTCACCACCATGCAGATCATACAGACGGCAACCTTCCAATCAAATCAAAAACTGGTTGTCAAATAATCGGGTCATCTAAAGAGGCCGAGAAAACTCCCGGCATAGATATAAAGTTAAAAGAGGGTGAGAGCTTTTTGTTTGGCAGCTTGGAAATCACTGTATTAGGCATACCAGGTCATACATCCGGTCACATTGCGTATTGGATACCTGACGCTAGCGTAGTGTTCGTTGGCGATACGCTTTTCCCCATGGGATGCGGTAGAGTTTTTGAGGGCACAACTTATGAGATGTGGCAAAGCTTAAAAAAACTTTGCAGGCTACCACCAGAAACCAAAGTCTACTGTGGTCATGAGTACACCGTCGCCAACGCAATGTTTGCTCTTATGTTTGAGCCTAACAACATTGAATTACAAGCTCGTTTTAAAAAGGTCCAAGCGTTGCGCTCACAAAAGCTTTTAACATTGCCAACTACACTTTCGGATGAATTGGCAACAAACCCTTTCATTCGCGCGGACAGTCCAGAAATTCGAGCGCGTCTAAACATGAAGACGACAACAACTTTCGAGGTATTTGCAGAATTACGTAGACTAAAAAACGCCATGTAAAAAATACAACATCTTGGGGATTCGACCTTAAGCATCAAAAACTAAAACTAACAAATGCATTGCGTTTAAATTCTTACTAACTTATTAAATTAGACGAGATCCTCTTCACAAATAATTATAATGCACGTTATTATTTAAACAAAAAATTAATGCGTTGATGTCTTGTTAAATTTTCGAACTGTACGATACTTGTTTTTGATGTTTCTTCAGCTACTACACATATGCAACAAGCATTGCCAGGAATCCAGGCGCGTGATTTAGATAATCAATATTCGGATTACTTTTTATGAATATTAAACTGCCCAAAAAGACTATTCTAACAGGTGATCGTCCAACCGGGCAGTTACACCTTGGCCACTATGTTGGTTCACTTAGGACTCGCATAGCATTACAGGATAAATATGATGTTTTCATTCTTATTGCAGATATGCAGGCCTTGACCGATAATGCACGCACGCCAGAGGTTGTAAGCTCGAATATCATGGAAATAGCATGCGATTACATTGCCGCCGGCATTGAAGCAAAACGCACTCACATTGTCGTTCAATCCATGGTACCGGAATTAGCTGAACTCTACATGTATTTGTCCAATCTAGTTGGCGTTGGCCGTTTAGAACGCAACCCGACAGTGAAGGCAGAAATTCAACTAAAAGGAATGACGGATCATATTCCAGCTGGATTTTTCATGTATCCGATTTCTCAAGTGGCAGATATTGTGGGTTTTGGTGCGGATCTTGTACCTGTAGGTGATGATCAGGCACCAATGCTTGAGTTAACTAATGATATAGTGCAAACTTTTGGAGGACTCTATGGAACAAACGTGCTTAAACCGGTTGAAGGTCTCTATTCTAAAGTTGGCCGCCTTCCTACACCAGATGGTAAAGCAAAAATGTCCAAATCACTCGGTGGTGCTCTTGCTCTTGATGCGACCGAGAAACAGATCAAGTCGTTTGTAAATTCTCTGTATCCGGGGATGAATGGTCGTCGGATTGATGAGCCAGGTTTAATTGATGGTAATGTTATTTTAACTTATCTAGATGCATTCGATCCAGATGTTGAGGGATTAGAAAATATTAAGCAACGTTATATTGAAGGTGGTATAGGCGATGGAGATATAAAAAATCGTCTACTCCCGTGTCTTCTTGAATTAATCGCCCCAATACGCGAGAAACGTACCGAACTAAAAAAAGACCTCGGTTATGTAAAACAATGCGTCTATCAGGGGACACAGGTAGGAAGAGAAAGAGTTGGTAAGATTTTAGATAAAGTTAAAACCTCCATAGGTATCAATCACTCTGATTATATCTTTAAGGAATACATTACTAGATGACAATAGACATCAGCGTGAGATTAATTAAATAAAACACTTACGTTAATAGTTGCGCAGAAATTTAGCTTACGTTATTTTGAGCCAAATACAAACGTATAAAACTCTACTAAAATTATAAGTAAGAAAATTAAGAGTTAAAT
>JABSQE010000093.1 GCA_013214245.1 Hyphomicrobiaceae bacterium | reverse complement strand
CGTTTGTTTGTTTTATTACATAAATTAGGCAGTGATGGTATATCTGAGTGTCGGTATAATGAAGTTGATATATCCGCAGATGTTGTTTCTACACGTTGTTGTCGTAAAGAATTAGTATTTGTGTCTGGTTTTGATGAGTTACTGGGGACAATTGCGGAAGATTTCTCCATCGGATATTGTGCGACAACAGAGGTGTTGGACAGAGATACACCTGAAAGAGAATGAAGTGCTTTTGAAGATTTTTTGTTAAAGGTTTGAGATTGCAATGTGGAGTGGTGACCGGGTTGTGTAAGAGAGCATTCTTCTTTGGTTATTTTAGATGTTGTCTTCTCAGGAGCACTGTTCATTCGTTTAGTATCAACTGCGAAATACTTGCCTGTTGAATGCACGTTGTTATTAACGTGCGATACTTCCTGATCGTTCAGGCCAATCTTAGAATTGGTGCGTGAGGAAGTTGGAGAAGAATAGGGATGTGTTGTTTGTAATGCACTGATGGCAGCTTGAAATGTCAAGCCCTGAGAGCTTAAAAATTTCGCCGCCAACGTTTTGCCTTCGCCTATGATCGCGGCAAGCACTATAGCACCATTAACCTTATTACGTCGGCTTTTTTCAGCAGCCATCACGGCAGAGTTGACGATGCGCGTAGCTTCTGGGTCAAGCGTGATTGTGGTGTTTTCATGACTAAGGTGCACACTACGCAGAGCTTTCAGGTGAGCTGATACGTCTTTATCAAGTTTATTTCTATCAACTGAGCATGCCTCAAATATGGCTTTTGCCTCAGGATCTTCGTTGAGAGCTAGTAAGATATGCTCAGTTGTAACAAGACGATGGTTCTGTTTTTCAGCATATTCACTAGCGCGTTGCAATGTTGCCCGTAGATTAGCCGACAGCACCGCACGATTCTCACTGTCATGCACAGGTTGCGACATTCAAGCTCCAATCCGATCACTTTACACAGCGTAATGGGTGAATAAAGTGTGCCCAGAACAAAAAATAAGCTGAACGCATTTGGTGCTAAGTTCAAGTGATATCTGTGTGTTATGATTTACTTAGCGCCAAAAATTTATTTGTTACAATATCATATTGTTATCTATAAACAAGTACGACGTCTCAATAGATTAAGTTTTGGATCTACAATACTACTTAATATATCTATGATTCTCTTGTGTAACGAGAAAATAGTAAGAAATTAATACGGATGTTAACATGGTGCAAATAAAACTAAATACTTTTGATTCAGCACAAATTTCGGCGTCATACGCATGCTCTCACGGTAAAGTAAGAGTTTTAGCTGAGGCGTTGCCCCATATGCTTGCTTACGATGGACAAACCATAGTTATAAAGTTTGGCGGTAGTGCCATGGGAGATGAATCTCTTTCTGCAGCTTTTGCCCAGGATATAGTCTATCTCAAACAATCCGGGGTTAATCCGGTCGTTGTTCATGGTGGTGGACCACAAATTGCTGAAATGCTTGATAAGCTTAAGATAAAGTCTGAGTTTGTTAACGGTCTTCGTGTGACTGATAAGTCAACCATTGAGGTCGCAGAAATGGTGCTTGCAGGTAAGATTAATAAAGATATCGTTGCCGCTATTAACACTCAGGGTGGAAATGCTGTTGGCATTTGTGGTAAGGACGCTAAGTTAATGATTGCAAAGCGTATTACTCGGATATCTGACCGCGAATTGAATTTAATGAGAGATGTCGATATAGGTTACGTTGGCGAGCCGGTGGAGGTTAATCCTCATATTGTTAAAGTACTTTCTCAGTCGGATCTTATTCCTGTAATTGCTCCTATAGGCGTAACAAAAACTGGAAAAACACTGAACATAAATGCTGATACATTTGCTTCGGCATTAGCTGTTGCAATTGGTGCCAAGCGTCTTCTATTGCTCACAGATGTACCTGGAGTTCTTGACAAGAGTAAAAAATTGATACCGGAATTGAATATCAACCGAATCAAAAAGTTAATTAGTAATGGTATAATATCTGGTGGTATGTTGCCGAAAGTTGAAGGATGTTTAGAAGTTCTTGAAGGTGGTGTCGAAGCCGTAGTTATTATTGATGGGAGGGTATCCCATTGTGTTCTTCTTGAACTTTTTACCGATCATGGTGTAGGTACATTGTTACGCCACAAGTAATAATAGCATAGTAAAGGAAATTTTTATTTTACAATATATTTTAGTGATGAATACTGATACTTAGATAATTATCAGTTATAGTTTTATCGTGACTCATTGTCTATTGCATTTTTGTTTTTGGAAAAGAATTATGCAAAATTACAAACGACAGAAATTTGTTAAATGTATCAAGTTGTTACTTCGAAGCTCTAGTTTTAGATGTAGTAAAAATTGCTGAAAAATTGAGAACTACTTTATTAATGAGCGTATATCAACAATGTAAATTGTAAAGTTCATTTTACAAGTTATATTTATTCTGGATATAAATATGTCGGTCCTAGTAACAGGAGCTGCTGGTTTTATTGGATTTCACGTAGCTCGACATCTGCTTGAGAAAACTATGTCTGTCATTGGTTTTGACAATGTAAATGATTACTACGATATAGAGTTAAAAGAGGCACGCTTGGATGTATTACGAACATATTCGAAATTTAAATTTGTACGATCAGAACTGCACAATAAGGATTCCGTGAACCAAGTGTTCAAAACTTATCATCCTGATATTGTAATCAATTTAGCGGCTCAAGCAGGAGTACGCTTTAGCCTTACTAACCCTTATGCGTACGTTGAGTCAAATATTGTTGGTTTTTTAAATATTCTTGAAGCTTGTCGCCACAACAAAGTGAAGCATCTTATTTTCGCATCTAGTAGCTCCGTATATGGTGGTAATACTCAGGTGCCTTTTAGTGAAACAGATGATACTGAACATCCGGTTAGCTTTTATGGTGTAAGTAAGAAGTCAAATGAATTAATGGCACACTCTTATGCCTATCAATATGGGTTGCCAGTAACAGGTCTCAGATTTTTTACTGTTTATGGGCCTTGGGGGCGACCAGATATGGCTTATTTTAAATTTGTGAGATCTATTTTAGCTGAAAAAGTGATTCGAGTTTTTAATTATGGCAACCATGTGCGTGACTTAACTTATATTGATGATATTGTTGAAGTTATCTTGCGCATAATTGATCTTCCTCCTGCTAATGCCATGGTTCCTTATTACATTTATAATGTTGGTAATAGTGCTCCAGTAACACTTGTAAACATGATTGAAATTTTAGAAGAAGAGCTAGGGAAAACTGCAAAAAAAGAACTGTTTTCCATGCAGACTGGAGATATGGTTGCAACATGGGCAGATACAAATTCTCTTAGAGAACGCATTAATTTCTCACCTTCCACTCCTGTCAACTTAGGTTTGCGAGAATTCGTGCATTGGTATTTAGACTTCTATAAATAGCTTTTTCATAAAGTTATGTTTACCAAAGTTGATTTATCATAAAAAGAATAGTTTTTTGCATATACCTGCAATATAGGCTTCCAGCTTTGAGGCATTTCATATATGTAATTTTTCTCTCTAGGTTAATGTTTCGAGACTGACACATTTCTGCATCTCGTTTTTTCTTGGTCGTAGTATCTTAAGTTTTATGAGCGTGATGAATATAATGAGCAATTGTATAGTAGATTGAAGTGGGAAACATATAAGCAATAATGGTCTTGGTATGGCTTGTGCAATCAACTTTTTGTGATCTAGATTTTTTGATGTGATCTATAAAGTATCGTTAGCGTTTGTTCGTTCGGTGCTGGAATGTAATAGGCAATTACCTGTTTGCAGCTCTAATTAGTAGCTTGTAAATTCTAGTTAATAATGTATTTGCGGTGCTTCCTTAAACTAAGTCTGAGTATAACTTCTTGTGTATTAGATGCAACTTTGTTTTTAAAAACTGTATTTATCAAATAAGCTGTATTCCCCAAAATTTGGTGGTAAGAGATTGATCACTGTCATAATAAGCACAGAAAGATTAGGAGTAGGTGCCCTGGGTTTTGTGCTCATTCGAAAAACTCGTTCAAAAACTTTTTTTATGTTCTTCTGGTGAACCTAGGGCTTCCTATATGTCTGATAAAAAAAGTAACTGCAATTATTGTGAGTTCAGTAAACCTTGATAATAAAATTAGAGCTGATTTTACCAGCACACATCAAGGAGAGCACCAAACCACGCATATAGCAGAATGCGTATATTAATACACTTGCATGTACGTTCAAATTTTTAACTACTTTAAAGTCCGGGGTAAGTAACGTACTATTTGAAGTCGCTGGGGTTCTAGATATTGATTTTTTTAGGCTTAAAGATCCTGATAATTGCAGACAATAAGAAACGTGCATATTACTTATAACATAGGATTTACTGAACATTAGACCTTATATTACTAATGTTTCAGATAATTTAGATAACATACAACATAGTTGCGAGTATCTTATTAAGCTAATTAATGATTAAGGACATATTTATTTTCGACCAAGATTAATTTTCTACCTTCCGTGTGTGGCTAGTGGTAATTGTGCCACATTAATTAGTTCTGCGATATTACAGTGTTAACATAGTGTCATAGCTAATTACGGAACTGTATCTAATTCGTAACCATTCCACTAAGTGCGCATGTCTATACAATACTAGCTTGGTCAGAATTGTTAGCCTGCGAGGTTTAAATTCATTGAATGTTGATAAGGTACATAATGTACATCTGTTCAAATCCTGTGCTTATACATGCTATATTACCTAATACTTAATAGCCTTACCATATCATGAGCGGACTAACTGGCTATCGGAAAGTTATGCTAGTAAGTAATTACTTTAAATTGTTAGCTATGCATGCTTACTAGTCCAGATACTGTGTGTTTAAATATCACATAAAAGATATGGATCTGATGCTCGTACAAAAGCTCGCCTTTTGTGTTAGAAACTCGAGTTGTCTAATCTTACTTTTTAAATAAGAAATTGGTGTCAATGCAGTCCGTAGGATTTTGTGCAACAAGGCTATTAAAATCTAACAGTAATACTGATAACTTAGAATAATTTACTATCATTCGAAAATGAAGTTTAGTGATACAGAATATTCAAAGATCCCCTATCAGATAAATAGGTCGAACGTCTTACTCATCCATAGTAAATTACGTCTCTATTTGTTACTAAAGAATGTATAACGATTTCCAAAATATGATCATCTCAATTATTGTTATAACTCGAAGCGTGTTCAGTAATTGCTAAGACATTACCAATAGTTACTTTAGATACCATATTTGAACGCTAATTTGAGCCGGTAATAATTGCCCGGGCGAACTGTATGAAGGCAATAGTATGATAAATAATCAATTTGATGGCAGATTAGCACTTGTCACCGGTGCATCTGCTGGTATAGGGCGTGCTGCTGCCAAGGCTTTAGCTCAGAAAGGTGCACACCTTATTCTTGTGGCTCGCCGAGTTGCCGCATTAAAAGATCTTGATGACGAAATAAGAACACTCAATGGCACCGCTACGCTGGTTCAGCTTGACTTGATGGATGGTGAGAAAATTGATGTTCTTGGCCCGACTATTTTTGAACGCTGGGGACGTTTGGATATCTTTGTTGCTAATGCCGGCATTCTTGGTCCACTTTCACCTCTTGCGCATATCGCACATGAAGCTTGGGATGCAGTAATTTCTACTAATTTGACAGCGAACTGGCGCTTAATTCGGAGTATAGATCCAGT
>JABSQE010000092.1 GCA_013214245.1 Hyphomicrobiaceae bacterium | reverse complement strand
GCATCTTGTCCCATGCTTTTCTCGTGAGCTGCATTGGCCCTTGGTCCCGGCCGATGACACCGCACTCGTTTGGATGGGTTTTACAGAACTCGTAATGTCCGATTGGTGGATTTGTTTGACTGATTGGGCTTAGATAATCATGCGCTGCATATGCGTTACTTAATGATGCAGTGCCAAGCCCTATTAAAAGCGCACTTGTTTTTATTGTACTTTTGAATTGAACCATTTCGTTCTCCCCTGTGTGGGAAGGAATATGGCAGCACGCTTTTTATTTTGGCCAAATTTCGGCACTAAAATTAGATGCTAAATAATTGAAAAATATAGATAAATTTGATTATCCTTCTATTCAAATGCAATGATAATTTAGCTTAAAATAGAAGCGTATTTTTGGAAAAATTAGCTAAATTTGTAGCTAATATTGCGCAACCCGTTGTAATGCAAGGGATAGAGCCAATTCTGAAATTGGTCAGTTACATTGACAAGCCGTGTATTTATTATACGTGGAACTACGGTGTTATGTCAGGCGCGATAAAGAGAACGAATGAAATTCAGCAATTTAAGGCGATAAAAAAAATCAAAAAAAATGATTTTTTTTTGTGTTTTTGATCTTTTGCATTGTTCTGGGCAAAAAAAATCGCGGTTACAACCGCGATACATGTAGTAAAATGGAAGTCAGTTGAGTTCGTTAAAGGCGGTTTTCAAGCTCTTCAATGGGTTGAATATTGAGAAATTCCATTGAAATGCCAGTTTCAAAATGACGAATAACACGACCTTGCATAGAACCAAGCCATATCAATGTGCCTGTTTCAGGTTTAACATCGATTTCAAATGCAGCACCTGATACTGACAGGTCAATGATTCGAACTGGATATGTGCGACCGTCTTCTAATCGGATCTCAGAATTCATCTTACGTGGCGTCGTACGCTCGTGACGACGATCTTCTTCCATACCTAGCTCATGCTTATTTGCAAGCCAGGTTAGTTGTGCTGCTAATTTGTTTTGTTTGCGTGGAGTGGCGTTAATTGCAACTTCAAAACCATCTTTGGAAACTTTAATCACATGGCCCTCAAGCCGTCCAATCTGTTCGATATATGCGATTATTCTTTCACCGTGCTCGGGTAGGTGAGTAGCTTCTAGGAAAGCAACTGCGGGAGACATTTCACTAATAAAACACTTTTGTTCTGTGTAGTCTTCTCGCATCATTCGACCCTGAAGTTCGACGCTAACACTATAAAATGTATTCGCTTCTTCGTTTTCAGTACCGATGTCTTTGCGTGCTGCCGATAGCATTTAACTTTCCCAAGCTCTTAAATTTGATTTTTAAACTAAAAGACTATGGTTAATAATGTGTAAGTTTTACGCGTAAAGGTGGACATAAATTCATTGAAAATGGTTTTAGTTTTTCACACCACCCTCGATTACAAAAAGATGACCAATTTGTTTGGCGTCTTCCGCGATTTTTCCACCTGATTTTATGGCAACGGCGCTTCCCAACGCATTGAAATCGACCGGTATTGTGTCTTTATCAAGATGCCTGATAGCGGTGAGGGACATGCCGATAATATGTTTGTTATTGCCCTGAAACCCATGAGATAATTGCGCAAGCGAACCAATCACACGATCAAATTTGCCATTTTCACTGACAAGAGGGAGCAAAATCATTTCAAGCTTATTGACGGTCCCCGATGTGGAGAGGCCATCTGCAGCAATAACAAATGGTTTCTGCTCGCTAGCGCATTGGGTTACGATAGAGCTAGGTTTTCG
>JABSQE010000091.1 GCA_013214245.1 Hyphomicrobiaceae bacterium | reverse complement strand
CCTTCCACTACGACCAGCACCTGTTTGCACCTCATCAAGGATTAAAAGCAGGCCATTAGCATCACATAACTCTCTAAGCCCTCTTAAACATTGTTTAGGGATAACACGAATGCCGCCCTCACCCATAACAGGCTCTATCATCACCGCTGCAGTTTCATCACTAATCACAGATTTAACAATATCATGACGTGCAAATGGCACTATGTCAAAACCAGGGACGTTAGGAGCAAATCCATTCGTGTACTTAGGATTACCGCCAGTTGCAATCATCGCCAAAGTCCGACCGTGAAAACTACCTTCGAAAGTAATAATACGATTTCGCTGCGGAGCGCCATTCTCAAAATGATATCTTCGAGCAAGCTTTACGGCACATTCGCATGCTTCCGCGCCAGAATTACAGAAAAAAACAGATTCGGCAAACGAATGCTTACATAGCAATTTAGCTAAGCGCTCCTGATCTTCAACACGATAAAGATTAGATGTGTGCCAAAGTTTATGAGCCTGATCCGAAAGGACTTTAGCGAGATCATAATCAGCGTGACCGAATGTATTAACTGCTACGCCGCTTGTGAAATCGAGATACCGATCACCACTTTTTGTGATAAGCCAGGCGCCTTCACCGCGTTCAAACATTATATTTGTGCGTTGATAGGTACCCATCACTGCAGGATGAGGGCCATCCACTAGAATCCCAACCTGCTCACCCATGAGTTTACTCCTGAAATGACGAAACCAAAAAGTCGCCTCACTGAGGCGACTTAGCACATGCTATTGCCAGCGATCTACTCTGTCAATGTTACCAGTACCCTCTTAAAAATCGGGCCAATAAGCATATCGCTCAAAATGCACTCAAGGCTGAAGCACCTATAGCAACTCATTTAAGTTGTGATCAGCGCTACTAAATAAATTTAAATTATTGCCGACTGTCAGCCAGATCAAAGTCTCCAGCTCAATCAAGACATTTACACCTCAATAAACTTGGAGCAATGCTCGAATACGACATTGAAAAAATATTCAACTTATATTTTAAAAATCGTGATTATTATTGTAACCAAGGTCGACACTCCGTGATACATCGCATGTAAGCTCTGTTTTAGAGATTTATAGTTAGCGTATCATATTTATTAAAATGTAAGCAAAAAGTACATCAGCCAGGCTAAAAAGATTAGCCGCGTAAGATTAACGATGCAAAACTTCGCAACACAAAAATCCTTAAGCCAATCGCATACTTCTCGATAAGGATAGCCTAATAGTTAATTTAAGGTCGGATATTAAGCATACAACCAATTGGTTTCAGACACCTCATAAAGATCTTTGCAAGTCTTGAATCAGCATTTGTCAAGGCTTTATTTTCACTTTTCAAAAAAGATGCACAGAATAGCAAGTGTTTAGTGGTTTTTTTGCCACTAATGGTCTCAAAGGGCATATTTCAGCATTCAGCAACTTGTGATTCTCACCTAACAGGTCTTAATTGGATTTATTGTAATCACTTATTAGTGTTCGTGTACAAAGCAGCATCAAAGTAAGTTCCTGTTTTAGAGTAGATGATGCCTTGCGAAATTAAGATCAAAACTGACCTTTCAGTTTTAATTAGTAACAGAGTTAATAAAATAATTTAGTCGGTGATCATTTTTTAGTTAGCGCGATACGCGTTTTAGCTCACCATTCTAGATTTGCAAAATTGATCGGAATAACTGCGTGACAGGACATAATCTTTGCACGTAGCTTCCCACATGAGAGGGCCAGATACATGTCTTGGACCGACGAGCGTGTCGAACTACTTAAAAAATACTGGAGTGAAGGATTGAGTGCCAGCCAAATTGCTGGACGTTTGGGTGGTATTACTCGTAATGCTGTAATTGGTAAGGTGCACCGTCTCGGTTTGTCCGGTCGTTCAACTACAAACCGATTAAAATCCTCCCGCCCTAGACGCCAGGTTGTCACCACCAAGCGCGTTAACAAAGCGAAACTTCCTAAGCCTGAGAACCTTGTTCTGCAATCTTTATATAATCATCTCAATGGCGCTGAACCCTACTCTGCACCGGCAGAGGAAGTTGAAATACCTATCGCAGAACGTAAATCATTGCAGGATTTGACAGAAAATAGTTGTCGTTGGCCGATTGGTGACCCGCAGACGCCTGAGTTTCACTTTTGTAATGCTGAGAAAGTTCCAGGTTTGCCTTACTGCGAACATCACAGCAAACGTGCGTTTCATGTACCGCAATCTCGCAAGCGAAGAAGCCAAACTTCAAAGCAACAAGTTACATTCATTCAGCAAAAGGGTAAAAGCACGGAAGCAATCGATGCTTAGTTCCTAAATCCACTACGAATAAGCATATATCGGCATCCATTTGTAGGAATAATCGAAAGCCCTATCGCCTCAGCTTTTTTTACTAATCAAATTTAATTTGCAGTTAGCTTGTTCTTACAATCTACTTAATGATTGCTTCACAACAGAAGCAACCAACTAGTGAGTTAATCTCTGAAAAAGTTTTAGGCTCAAAGCTATTCGTAGTAGTTAAAAACTATTTCTTCGGCCAGCCTTGAATGTTAATCCCTTTAGAGCTGGCCAAGAATTCACCAAAAGAAAAGCAAACTACATGGCATTCAACTGTTCGCAGAGAAAAATGAAAATCCAGCTTTATTAATCTGAAGGGAATTCAGTTTATGTCGTAATGCTTTTCAAGCTAAGACAATATATAGAAAATACTACCAAACGTAAAAAATCGTACGTGTCTCATAATTATTTTGAAACTTAGCATTCAGCAGAATCTTGATAATTTTGACAATACGGTAACGTTAGTGTTGACAAATAATTTCTGCCAAAATTATCATTATTAACGTATTGCACACAAGTTATTATTTCAAATACTAATTATCTGTTACGTTTTTTAGTAATATATGTTTTTTTCTTACGTGGCAGTTAGGAGGATCTTTTCCCCGAAGTAAAGATACCTTACTCACGTGCGGCATGTCCATATTTTGGAATTATTCCTGTCCACCTGTAAAATGTCAGAACTTGAGCCTGGTCTAGTTTTATCACACTTCATCAATGTGCGTTTGTAACACAGCAGTTAGTTACGATGTTACCAAGTCAAGCGCATTGGTCGTTGTAAGAAACAATAGCAAACACCTGCGCTGATTTTCAACAGAAAATCGATTATTCAGTTCGCTGCTATTGCCTCAACTTATATTCATAATTGTCAAACAGTGAATAATAAAATAGAAACACACTTAAATTAAAAACTTACGCAAAATCATAATATGATGTAATTTTAATCGTTGAGATTGAAAAATTATTTTTAAAGGCTCTTGAGAAGTTAAAAATGTATAAAAGCTTTTGTAGTTTCATGGCCTAAGTTGCGTGCACAATGATCTTAAAAAGTATCTCACGTTAATGCTTCCCCCATCGACCTCAACATTAGCCATGGTGTTTATAATCATAATCAAAGGCCACAACGGTACTTTATGCAACGATTGTTTAAATTTATAAAAAGGTTCGTGAGAACACTAAGACACCTTCACAGGTATGGATATCAGAGATTACATAAACCATACACCACATGGCTTATAGCTACATTGTTCATATCCACACTACTGACATCTATCTACGCTGGCTCACACAACTATTTCGCAAAACTAGAACACGCAAACGTTGTTACGCGTATAGCGTTCTATCGAGCGACACTTGACAGTTTTCTAAAACGCTATCAGCAGCTTCCTTACATCCTCGCAAAAGATCCGCGAGTCATTGCAGGCTTAGAGGATCTCTCAACAAATGAGCTCAACCTACTTCTAAAAGATTTTACACACAGGGCAGGACTGGAGGCAATATTCTTAATAGATATGAGTGGCCACACAATTGCTTCATCTAATTCCGGCTCAGATCCAACATTTGTAGGTCAGAACTACAGCTTTCGACCTTACTTTAGAGATGCTAGATCGGGAAAGACAGGACAGTATTTTGCAATCGGCACAACAACCACTCGCCCAGGATATTTTATTTCCGAGCCTGTACTCTCATCGGGCGGCATCGTCTTAGGCGTTATTGTAGTGAAGTTAGACATGCAGACGCTTCAAAACACCTTGCGAAATCATCGTGATACCATTCTTGTTTCTGATCAAAATAGCATCATTATTTTAGCATCTCAGACACGGTTGCTTTATAAAGCTATACAAACAATACCAGAAAATAAACGCTTAAGTCTAAGAAAAAACCGTCAGTACGGCACTCACGAATTAGACCGAGTTAAGTGGATAGAAACCACTTCTAAATCGGTGAAATTCGAAGGAACAAACTTTTTATACGCCCGAACTGAATCTGAAACTTCTGGCTGGAAACTCCATTTGTTAGCAACAACACAGCGTGCCAATGAACGTGCAATATCCACCAGCATAATTACAGGCGCCTTGCTTACCTCAGTTTTAGCTTTAGCTGCATTTGTTCGCTCCAATCGTGTCCGTGCTGCACTTATGGCCAGTGAAAAAGCAAATGTTCGACTTTCAACAGAGATCGCAGAACGCAATGCAGTTGAGCGTCAGCTTACAACTGCTCAGCAGGAACTAGAGCGGCAGAATAAACTGGCTACGCTTGGTCAACTAGCTGCTTGTGTAACTCACGAACTTGGCCAACCTATTGCGGCACTCAAAACCTACATTGCAGCCGAAGAACTAAGAAAAAACACCGAACATCAGAAAAAAAGCACCTTCCTAAAAAATGTAAAATCTATTTCAGAACGTATGGATGGCATTACGCATCAACTCCGGTTTTTTGCACAATCTCCTGATAGAGAGCGAGAAGTTTTTGATTTGCGTGAACTCAAATCCTCTGTTTTCAACTTAGTTCAACATGATATCAAGGCTAATGATATCACGTTCCGCAGTTACCTTTGCAACCAAGCCGTAATAGTTGTAGCTAATCGTCTGCGCATTGAACAAGTGCTAGTCAATTTCATAACCAATGCTATTTCCGCAGTAGAAGGTCAATTGCTGCGCCAAGTCACTTTGTCGATCACAAAAGAGGGCGAGCAAGCGCTAATCTCTGTATCAGATACGGGTGTAGGCTTTAACGATGCGACACTTGAAGATATGCAGGAGCCATTTTTTACAACGCGAAATTCAGGTAAGGGTCTTGGACTTGGTTTAGCGATTGTCTCAACTATTATACGTGAGCATGCTGGTTCTATTGACGTCGCCTCCAGAGAGCCAACAGGCGCCCAATTCTGGGTTCGCCTTCCGCTGAGTAATAACAAGAGGGCTTCAAATGACTAACATTGATAAACATATCTTAGTCGTAGATGATGATCCTTCAATGCGTGACTCTCTAAAACAGCTATTAGAGACAACTGGATGGAATGTTACTCTTAGTGAAAGTGCAGAGACAGCCATCAAATCTGGCCAGCTTTCAAATGTGACAACAGTATTGACAGATGTCAAAATGCCTGGAATGTCTGGCCTTGATTTTATGGCTGAATTAAAAAAAAAACAATCTCCACCTGTCGTTTTGATTTCAGCTCATGGCGATATCACAAAGGCTGTTGAAGCGATTCATAATGGTGCCTATAGCTTTGTTGCAAAACCATTTGACCCGCATCAGCTTTTACAGACATTAAATAATGCCGCCGAACAACATAGACTCCAATGCGAGGCCCATCAGCTAAAACGTTGTCTCAGCGAAACAATTGGTCTTGAACGAGCTTTACCAGGTTCGAGCGCATCTATAGTGACTTTGCGCGAAGAAATCGTCAATCTGCATCCATTTAATGCCCCGCTGTTGTTGATTGGTGAAACCGGCACTAACAAAAAACTCGTTGCGCGTGCCTGCCATAACATGCGCGCAAAGTCTGACAGCACCTTTATTACTCTCCAATGCAGTCGGCTTAGCGATGAAAACTTAATACAGTATGAAATAGACTTGCGAACACTGAAACAAATTGGTGGTACTCTATTACTCGACCATATTGATGCCTGCCCTATAACGATGCAGCCTGCACTAACCCGTTTGATTGAACCTATTATAGACGCATCTTCAGTCGAACGTACAGTTACAATCATTTCCACCGCAGAAAAGGACTTAGTTTCACTGCTCGATGAATCTCATTTGCTCGCTGAACTTTATTTTATGATTAGTACCGTAGTGCTTACCATCCCACCTTTGCGTGATCGCCCACGCGACATTTCAGAACTTCATGGGCAATTTTTAGCATTGCTTAGTAAGGTATACCAATTAGATCCGCCAATTCCAACAACAGCAGACTTAACCGAATTGCTTTCTTATAATTGGCCAGGTAACGTTCGTGAATTACGAAATATCGCGGAACGTCAAATGCTTGGTGTGAGGCGTGGGGATCCATCGGTTGCAACTGCACTTGCAATAAACAGAGAACCGTCTGATGTACCACCGACGCTACGCACTGCAATCGCTGCACTTGAACGGGAACTAATTGCTCAAGCAATCAAAGCCAATCAGGGCAGAATGGATCCAACGGCAAGGGCATTAGGTATTGCCCGAAGAACACTTAACGAGAAAATAGTTAAACTTGGTCTTGATAAGAACACCCTTTTCTAAACCCTATCTTAAATTGCTATCCAAACTTAATGGTAGGATCCTATCTAATTAGTCATAATAATTGAAACTGCCGATGTTGGAAGATGTACATTAGACCTAGCTACAACCTCATGATCTGCCGGGTAATATCCTATAATTACATGCAATTTTGAATCATGCGGATTTCCGCAGAATATTTTTTAGTTATTGTGCATATTTTTTCATGTGCACAGATGATAGTACCGAGTTAGATTAAAAGTTGTGCTATGAATAGTTAATTATGAACAAATCAATGGAGGAAATGATGAATCGCACTTTTTTTAGTGTATCAGCATTCGTTATGTTGGCCATATCTGCTACCCACGTATACGCTGCAGAATGGAATGTATCGCTTTGGGGAAAGCGTCGCGCTTTCACTGAGCATGTGCACAAACTTGCCGAACTTGTCGATAAAAAGACCAATGGTAGTTTGAAGCTCAAAATATCTTATGGTGGTCTCTCGAAAGCTAGAGAAAACTTAGACAACATATCGTTTGGCGCCTTTGAAATGGCACAGTTTTGCGCTAGTTATCACGAGGATAAAAACCCATCTATCACGGTCCTCGAGTTGCCATTTCTGGGTGTGACTTCGCTCGAACAAGAAGCTAGAATTTCTATGGCTGTCTACAAACACCCAGCTGTTAAGAAAGACCTGGCACGTTGGAATGCTACACTACTTATGCCTACACCATTACCGCAGTACAATATTGCAGGCATTGGGAAACCACCCAAAACTTTAAAAGACTTCAGAGGCATGAGCATCCGCGCAACTGGAGGCATAGGAAACGCTATGGGTGCAATCGGTGCAGTTCCAACATCCATGGGAGCAGCAGAGGTACGTCAGGCTCTAGACAGTGGCGTCATCAAAGCTGTAGCTTTTGCCCCACATGCTCACATATCATTTGGTACGGTTGAAATTGTAAAATGGTGGACAACTAACCTTAATCCTGGCACAGTAAATTGTCCCGTAGTTGTAAATACAGATGCTTTGATTTCTCTTAATGACACGGAACGTAAGGCTCTCACCAGTTCAGTTGATGAAGCAATTAAACACTATATCTCCTACTACAACGAAAATACGATGAAAAAATGGTGGCCTGTTCTTGAAAAAAAGAAGGTCGAACAAATAACATACAATGCTGAGAACTTAGAGGCTTTTCGTCTAGGAATTGCTGGCCCGGCAGCAGCTGCTTGGGTTAAAGATAACAATCGCCGCGGCCTTCCAGCACAAGATCTGTTAAACCTTGTGCGTGAAGAATTGGCAAAATAACTAGTATAACTAAAACTCATCGAAACTGGCTATAATGAAGATCTTGGCCGGTTCTTGCAATATTAATTCAATATAATCTCTAGGTATTCCCATGGCCGGTGCTAATCCAGTGCATGAAGATGGCTCTGTTATAAGTCAACTTGATAGCACACTACATAAATATGAGACTTTGCTCGCACTGATTGGCGGGTTCGCAGTTTTTTCTTTAATGATCCTTGCCGTAATTAACGTTGGCGGGCGCAACGCATTCAGTGCTCCACTACCAGGATATATAGACTGGATAGAGCAGATAATGCCGATCATTGCATTTATTGGAATGGCTTATTGTCAACGCCTAGGTGGTCACATCCGCATGGACATTATAGTTGGGCAACTTAGAGGACGTATGCTTTGGCTTATAGAAGCAATTGGCGTTTTTTTTATGTTATTGCTTGTATTAGTTATGCTATGGGGAAGTTGGGAACACTTTGCACGCTCCTTTGATTTAAGTGCTCCATATTGGAGTCGTGATTCAAGCTTAGACATTCGTCTACCGCTCTGGCCTGCAAAGCTGCTTGCACCTCTGGCTTTCGCAGTGATCGCACTAAGACTTATGCTGCAGCTAATCGCTTACGTGAAAGCCTTCATAAAAAACGAAAAGACACCTGCGGCAGTTCCTATGATTGAAGATGCCGCAACAGTTGCTGCAAATGAAGCAGCCAGCGTCTCTGCACAAAAATCTAGATCTTAGTCAGTTCGTGTATGGAGAAGCACAATGACACCTATTGAAATTGGGCTCGCTGTTTCAGGCGCGCTATTGATAATGGTCATAATCGGCGTGAGAGTTGCTTTCGCAGCCGCTATCGCTGGATTAACAGGACTTATATGGATTTTTTGGTCAAAACACGACTACAATCCGAGTAAATTTTTTTGGGCACTATCTATAGCAGGCAACATTGCTGGTCAGGTTCCGCATTCAAAAATTGCATCCCAAGCATTATCGCTAATACCAACATTTATTTTAATTGGTTATCTTGCCTATTACGCTGGTTTTACAAAGTCTCTTTTCGAAGCAGCTAAACGCTGGATAGGATGGCTACCAGGAGGCTTGGCGGTTTCGACGGTTTTTGCGACGGCTGGCTTTGCAGCTGTTTCTGGAGCTTCTGTTGCAACGTCTGCAGTTTTTGCTCGTGTTGCAATTCCAGAAATGCTTAAGCTTGGTTACGACAAACGATTTGCCGCTGGTGTTGTTGCGTCGGCAGGTACTTTAGCATCACTTATTCCACCTTCAGCTATCCTAGTAATCTACGCTATAATTGTAGAACAAGATGTCGGTGCATTATTGTTAGCAGGATTTCTCCCGGGGCTGTTTTCTGCTTTTATTTACGGTGGCCTAGTTGTTTCCCTTGCTTTAATGTTCAAGAACTTTGGTCCACCTGTTCGTGGATTTACATTGCTTCAAAAGTTAGAGTCGTTACCAGGCGTGTTTCCCATTTTTTTTGTAATAGCAATCATCATTCTCTTCATCTACAATCCTACAGGTGGTGACGCTTGGGGTACGCCAACGGAGGGTGGTGCGCTTGGAGCATTCGTTGTATTTACTATGGCTGTAACTCGAGGGTATTGGGCTGGATGGCAAGAATCCTTAATTGGTATAAATAACAGACTCAAATGCTGGCTAGCAGGAAAAAGTACTGATCAGTTACATGGCCACACTGTTAAATCGCGAAGGATAGACCTAAAAAAACGTGCGACCAGATCAGACAGAAATGATTTCAAAAATACTTCTAAGGGGTTACGCGCTTTTCTACCACGCTTGACATTCTTTGAACCCGATCCAAACGGAGATCCTGAAGTGCGAGGCATGCGCTGGCCTGAATTTAAATCAGCTTTGCTAGAAACGGCAAGGCTATCAGTGATGATATTCACCATTATTTGGGGTGTTCTAATTTATGTTCGCTTCCTCGGATACGCCGATTTGCCAGGAGCTTTTGCTGATTGGATTTCCTCATTAGAGCAAAGTCCTATGTTAACACTAATTCTCATATTACTTGCTTACGCAGTGCTCGGCATGTTTATGGATGCAATCGGAATGTTATTGTTAACATTGCCTGTAGTTTATCCCGCTGTAATGGCGCTGAATGCTGGTGCTAGTGCTCCAGATGGTATTGGTACATTTGGTATGAACGATGTCGGCTGTGCCATCTGGTTTGGTATTATCGTAGTGAAAATGGCTGAACTTTGTCTAATCACACCACCTATAGGGCTTAACTGTTTTGTTGTAGCTGGTGTGCAGCCAAATATTACAGTTCAAGACGTCTTTCGCGGTTCCAGTCCATTTTTCGTTGCTGACGCACTCACAATCGCAGGACTTATAGCCTTTCCTAGCATAGTTCTTTACCTTCCAGGAAGGCTACTAGGCTTTTAGGTTTTAGGCAGCAGCGTTCTAGGAAGGTAAGTAATTCATCAAACTAACACACAGGCAGGAGCCAGGGATGACACGATAGACGTGCATACCTGGCTTTAAATTAAATAGAACACTAGTCCTAATAAACCTAAAGATCACTTGTCCTGCAGCCAACAACTTTTTACGCTAGACCTGCATGAGACCAAGATCGGTAAAAGCTAGTCTATAGAACCTTTTAGATTTGGAGCACTTTTTAGTACACTAAATAATTACTGTAACACTTAAGAAGAAATATTGACTTGTTTGGAGAAATATATTTTATAAATCTAGAAAAATCTTTGAATCTTTTATTAAATTATATATAACCTTTAGTGCAACGTTAATCAGTATCAAAAATATTAGAATAGATTTTAGATAACTGGTAACGTGGTAAAATTAAGCTTGTATAGGTTCGTAGTTTAACACAACATCTGAATACATACTTACTATACATCAAATGGCTTCATCAATAGTTCAAGAATGCTAGCACCAATACCCGTCATTATCTTAACCGGATTTCTTGGAAGCGGTAAGACAACATTAATTAACTCTTTATTACGCTTACCTGAGTTCACTGGCACCGCTGTGTTAATTAACGAGCTTGGCGACGTATCTCTTGATCATGATTTAATTTTAGATATAGATGATGAACTAATTACAACAACGACTGGTTGTATGTGCTGTACTGCAGCTGGTGATGTGCAGAATGCTTTATTTGGGCTCTGGCATCGCAGAACAAAGCGTAAGATATCTAAATTCTCTCGCGTCATCATTGAAGCAACAGGTCTTGTTGATCCTGCACCTGCAATTGCAAATTTACTTACGCCACCCGGTGGGAATTTGATTCAGAACACAGTTATCACTCAATTCGTGTTATCCAGCGTTGTAACACTCTTTGATATTGTACATGGCTATAGCACACTTGAGCAACATCCTGAAGCTGCTAAACAGGTCGCTCTTGCAGATATTATTGTCCTCACAAAATCTGATTTAGTAGATAATTTTAAAGTAAAAGCTAATGTTGATCGGGATAGAAAAGCGTTGGTTAAGCTTAATCCAGGTGCTAATATTCTAGACAAGAAACATGATTGGAGACTTTTGAATAACGCATTGCTTACCCCTAAAACATATGATCTGCGTAGCAAAGAAGAAAATGCATCAGCGTGGCTTGATACAGATTACTACATGGAAGAGGGACAAAATTTTCATACGCACAATCATAAACACCAAAGTCATGATACTTCTCTTATAACGAGCCATTGCATTCTTTTAGAAGAAGCAATAACACCACTAATGTTCAGTTTATTTCTGAATTCATTGAAAGTAATTTCAGGATCTGATTTACTTAGAATGAAAGGCTTATTTAAACTTACAGATGATCCGGAACGCCCATTCGTAGCTCATGGTGTTCAACAGACCATTCATCCAATTCATAGACTTGAGCGTTGGCCAAGCAAAGACAGACGCACGCGTATTATTTTAATTGGCAAAGGCCTAAAAATAAAATCGATACGCGCAGTGTTAAATTTATCATGACTATACTTTTTTAGCGCAGATTCTAAATGTGAACCATGCAAAATTTATCAAAATTGCGTCACTAGAGTAGATATCTACATAGAAAACTGCGTAATGTTCAACTAATCACTGCTAATATTGCGTTCTGTTCTATACTGTAAAGATAATTCAAGACTTTGACGAGCTTGCATATATGCACGAGTATTGTTGATAGAATCGGTACATATCATTTGACCAGCTCTAAAATACTGAACCGAAAAACTCCCCGGGTGTTTTCCCTTTTCAATCTCCATACGATCGTAGCCATTAGAAAGTCCTGCAATCTGTAATCTGACGTTATACTGATTAGACCAGAACCACGGTAAAGGATCGTAATGCGTAGGTTTACCAAGCATTGCGTTCGACGCAGCTTTACCCTGATCAATCGCATTTTGTACACTTTCAAGACGAATATTTCTACCATACCGCCATGATGGAAATGATGCACAATCACCTGCTGCGAAAACATCCGTTGCAGATGTCTGGCAAAACGTATTAACTCTGATGCCATCACCTACTTCAAGCCCTGCAGAGATGGCAAGTCCGACTTCAGGAACGTTTCCGATACAAACTAAAATAGTATCGCACTCTATTATCTCACCGCTAGAGAGTTCTACAGCTGAGATGCGTTGATCACCTAAGAAACAGGTAGGTATAGTACACTTCAATATTCTAACACCATGGTGCTTATGAAGATCCTCAAAAAAGTATGACACTGATGGACTAACAACACGGCTCAATATTCGATCTGAACTCTCTATAAGAGTGATATTATGGCCACGTATACGCAGGGATGCAGCAACTTCAAGACCCGTGTAGCCACCACCTATAATTAAAATAGTGTGATCTCCAGAATTCAACTCTGCAGACAAAAACTTAGCATCATCAAGTGTTCGCAGAAAATGCACACCTTCTAAACTAGCTCCCGGTATATCAAGCGTACGAGGGCGTGAGCCAAGAGCAAGCAACAGCTTTGAATAATGAAGCCGCTCACCGTTATCGAGATAAATTGTATGGGCGTTAGCATCCATGGAAGTAACTTTTGTACTAAACAGAGTCTCTATCTCAAAATCATCAAAAAACACTGGACTTGTAAGTTTCATACTGTGCTCTGCTATATCACCTCTCAAGAAGGCTTTTGACAACGGAGGGCGCTGGTACGGAATGTATTGTTCATCGCCTATAAAAATTAGCTGGTCGTGGTAACCTGAATGTCGTAGCGTTTCAATTGCTTTAAATCCACATTGACCTGTGCCTACAACAACTATTGGGGATTGTTTCATAGAAAATATAACCTATCACGACAACACCACATACAAACTTCCCCAATAATCCTATCTTTAAAGCGCCTTGTAAAACAGAATACAATATTTTAATGTAAGAGTAATAATTATACTCATCCTAATTTAATTGCTCAGTATATGTACCATATTTCAAAAACTTTTTTCAAGAAGCTCAAATCGGGTAGAAGAACTTAACTACGACCCTTTAATAAATTTAATTTTTAAATTTAAGAGTAAAAATTTTAATCAAAAGTTGAAAGACTCACTATTTAAGTTTAGAGACAGCATACTGTGCACCATTACGAAATAAACACGTTCCTCCTCCTTCAGTTGCGATTTGTTCACATTTTGTAGCATTCATAACTTGGACTCCAGCCACATAATTAATCTCAAATTTAGCCCATTCAGCCAGCCAAGGTGTGGAGGGTCCCATTAATACCGTAATTGCGTTGCGCGACAACTCTGAAAGCCGGTGAAACGTTTTGTTTATAAGTGAAGTTGAAGTAATAAATACCCAGTCTGACTGAGGTAAAATAAATTCTGCAGATGTATCAAGTAAGTCAGATCCTTGTGGCTGTCGCTCTAAAACTGAAAAGTTCAGTCCACGAAGCACGTCGTCGATCCCTGGATACCGTCCAATAATTACCGTGCGCATCCCCGATAAACGAGGTCGAAAATACTCGAACACCGCCAGATTAGCTGGATATCTAGAATTAATAGGTTCAGCTTCACGCATCATTACATTTTGGCATGTATTAATTGCAGCATTACATGCTGAAAGACCAACTGTTGCTTCAAAAGGTTCCCATGCGGATAACCACGTCGCGAGTTTACGAACAGGTTGCCCAGCGAGTGTTCCGGGCCATTTCAGAACACGCGACCGTGTATTTGGGCTCATAGCAAAACCCATACCTTTGGGTGTCCTACAAGTTGTCCAAATTACACCAAGACACAGGTGCTCAACTATATCACTACTCCTTGCTGCCGCATCGCTTACGAGCTCATAAGGAGCGACTGTTGATGATGGTACTAGCATTAGCCTTTAGCCTTTCGAAGCAGTGCCAACCCACCATTAATCATAATCCAATCATGCAAGTCGCATAACATAAAATGCCTATTAGCTGGATTACCCAAATGCTCGAGGGTCGTAAAATCCTTTTGATGATAACACTTCGCAGCTGTGCGAAACTGATTTGGTATCGATGAATTATAAGGTGACGACTTGATCAACAAACGAATTACCTGTTCAAATAATAATGCATAACTATCGTCTTCAGGTTCAGTGTATATTGTACCAAGATCCTTGCCATAAGAACGGAACAATTGCATGTAGTCTTGTAATGTTGGTACGTCATTGCTCATGTCATCAACTAATTTGTAAAGATCAAATTCAAAAATCACAATAATATTTAGGTCATTAAAGAAGCTCTGTTAACAACACTAATTTCTTACGAAAAATTGAAAAAATCAAGTCTGGTGATTTCACGAGGTATAAACAGCCCAAAGGAATTTGCACCTCATAATAAAGCCTGGAATTCGTTAATGACTCTCTAAATATTACCTTGAACCGAAATAATTATTAGATAAAGGAATAACAGCAAAATTGATGTTTGCTATACAGTTCATCTTGTCTATTAACAACTCTCCAAATTTTGACTTCAAATTACAAAAATAAGCGCGTTATGTCGATTTAAAATAATGTAAGTCTACAATTATTAGTAAAAACTTAAGTATTGTGTACTAAAGCAGTAATTCGTTTCACAACAACCTTACCAGATCACAATTTTTGACTAATTATTTCCGAATTTAGGTATAGCTTATACACAAACGCTGCAATCAAAAGTTCGATGTGCCATGAAACGGACTTCTAAATTAACGAACTATAAGCGGTAAGAAAATTGTAAACATAAAAAGAAGTGTAAGATAACTACCTAATGCTTCTTGAACATAGTAGTCAGACCTTAAAAAGGTATCTGCTTGAAACGCTTAATTCTGTGATAGTGATACTAAATATTTATTGTGCTTATAATACTTTAACCTTTTCGATTGTGATAGTTTCTCTCAGCAATTCAGCGAGATGAATTGCACAATGACCGGTTAAGTGTTTGATTTGCTGCCGACAGGAAAACCCATTGCATACAATAGTTGCGTCACGTGAAGCCCGCAATGCAGGCAAAAGTCCGTTCTCTGCCATTAAAAACCCAATATCAGTGTGCTCCGCTTCAAGACCGAAACTACCGGCCATTCCGCAACAACCAGAGTCAGCAATTTCAAATTCATGTTCTGGAATACATTTCAAGACTCGGCGCATCGCTTTCATCGCACCAACAGCCTTTTGATGGCAGTGACCATGCACCAGGGAGCGAGTTTTTCTTGGGGACCGGAATGATAAAGATAAACGTTTCGCAGCTATCTTTTTCGATAAAAACTCCTCGAACAAGACCACGTGCTTTGATAAGCTTTCAGCTTCATCACCAAGACCAAGTGCACGCGCATCATCTCGAAGACCAATCACACAGGAGGCTTCGAGACCAACTATCGTGTATCCATCATCAATGTAAGATTTCAGCGCATGCAACACTCGCTTTAATTCATTTCTCGCTAATTCAATCAATCCATACGCTAGAAATGTGCGCCCGCAACATAATGGACGATGCGGATCAGGAGTTTCTAAAGCAGGTTCAGCAATGTGAACGAGACAACCGCTTGCTTGAAGCACGAAAATAGCTGCATGAGCAATATTGGGTTCGAAATATCGCGTAAATGTATCAATGAACAAAACTACTTTACTTACAGGTTGGGATATATCGTCTGTAGCGCAACCATCCGAAGACCAAGAAAAGGGTTTTTGCGCAGGCACAGGGAGCAAATGCCTAGCAGAAACGCCAAGAAATTTATCACTAAGCCACCGCATAAATGCATATTTATTACGCAGACTAATTAGGTTATTGACCCAATGTGCCCGATGAAGCCAATATGGTGTAAATGCAAACAATCTATCTCGAAGCCCGAGCCCATCTTGTGCAACTCTCTGTGCTTTGTACTCAGCCTTAATTAAAGCCATATCAACACTAGCTTCGCATTCGCGCTTACAACCTTTGCAGCTCACACAATGATCCATAGCTTCACGAAGTAATGGGTCTAATAGTGCTACTTCTGGTAAGTTATTAGATAGCGCAGCTTTTAATAACTTAACACGCCCTCCCGTCGACAAATTCGGGTTATTAGTCACTCTAAAACTCGGACACATTACCTGTTGGTCATGCGTCTCACATTGGCGGGAATTTATGCAGGCTGCTATTGCCTTAGCGAAATTACCGCCGTGCTTAGGTATATCGGCGTAAGGATCACCCATACCCGCATCTTGGTAAGCTCGCCAATCCAAGTAGGTTTTCATGAATTCTCCATGGCCATAAACGCCCTGTAAAATTTGTCGGACAACGGTGAGTTGAAAGAAGGAATCACAATTTCTGTAAAATTAATAAGCGCTTGAAACTAAAAAATAAACTAAATATTTTGCAACGAAGTCTTATATGTAAGAAACCATTATATACGCGTGGTTTGTAGCGTATTTTTCTATACTATTATTTGTTACGCGAAAATATTTCAAGAAATTAAGTTTTTCCATGGTAACTTAATTTGTATAATTGTTGATAGTGCAATTCTTGTTGCCGAACTTTCGGATTTTTATAAAAATACTTCCAAGAAGTTCTATGCATGGACTTACTTTGATTTCATTAATATATTATAGAATAATTGAAGTATATATAAAACTTAATAGTATTAAAATTTCAAGATGGACATTTAAGATCTGAAAATATATGTTCCTAATAGTTATACCTTTAAGTACATATTGAAACTTATATTTCAAGATAGTATATATTTTTTGCTGACTTGAGAATTAGTTTTATCAATAATTGTTGACTAAATTTGCTACACCACCTCTCACAAGAAAACTATACACGTCTTTCATATTAACAGCATACGCGGATAAATTGCTCTACAATAATCACTAAACCAAAAATAATTAAATAATAAACAAGATATTGTACTAACAATTAGGCCGTGTTGAACGACCTGTACGTTATTAATCGCGAGAAAGAATTATTAAGTGCGTAATTTAAGTAACAAAATCGACGTACTTTCAGACATTTAATTTAATCAGATATTATAGCTTACAAAAAGTATGTTGTTGATGGCCATATGCTAATATTTGAAAAATAAAAAAGCATAATTTGTTACTTGCGATAGTGAGCCGGATTCCAGACCCTGACTAATTTCAGCTACAAGAATGAACATTATTCTAATAATCATAGCTTAGAAGTCGAAAATTTAGTTTCCTTATTTTCTCCAAATGCATTTTCTCAATTAACTCTCTAATTTGAGCAACTAAATTATAGACATATTCAATTAGAGTCGTAGAGTTATTCTTGTGTAAAAATCACTTTACTGATTAGGTACTTAATATTTCAATTGCTTTCAAATTAGACGATTTTTCTTAACATAGACGGAATAACTTGGCCCGAGAAAAATACTTTGAACAAGCTTCAAAACTCAACAGAAAAACTAAAACCATGTGATGCTAAAGCAAAGCAACAATACGTGTCTGTTGTATTGCCATTCGCGATTGATCGAAGTTACGATTATCTTGTAGGAGAAATCGGCACAGTTGCACCTGGCACATTTGTATTAGTACCTTTGGGTACACAAATACGCACTGCTGTTGTCTGGGACAGCCCAGTCGGCATACAAAAACCCGTTCAGTCTGCGAAACTTAAACAAATAGCCGGCAAAATTGACATTCCCAGACTGCCCATCATTTCAATGCGATTTGCCGAATGGATTTCCCAATATACCTTGTCTCCTATTGGTATGATAGTTCGCATGACCATAGGTGCAAGCTCTGCTGCCGGGTCCAGAAAGCAAAATTTCGGCGTACAATATGTTTTAGGTGCGCCGCAACTATCACGTATGACACCAGCACGAATTAGAGTTGTAGAAGTGTCTGCAGATGGCCAGATACGTACTAAAGCAGATCTTGCAAAAACCGCAGGATGCACAACAGCTGTTGTTGAGGGCCTTATCAAAGCTGGAATTCTAACTAATGTCGTGATCCCTGAAAAAGCATATGCACAGCCAAACCCAGCATACAAACTCACCGACTTTAATGAAGATCAAAAAATTGCTGTTCACCTACTCAAAGCTGCTGTAGAGGCCCAAGCATTTTCAGTTTCGTTACTTGATGGTGTTACAGGAGCTGGCAAAACAGAGGTATATTTTGAAGCAGTAGCCAGCGCACTAGCAGCAAGGCATCAAGTTTTAATTTTGCTGCCAGAAATTGCCTTAACAAGCCAGTTTTTAAACAGATTTGAGAAGCGATTCGGTTGTGTACCAGTAGAATGGCATTCCGCCACTAAAGAAACAGAACGCGAGCGCATCTGGAGAGCTGTTGCACAGGGTGCAATTCAATGTGTTGTCGGGGCGCGATCTGCGCTTTTTCTGCCCTATAAAAACCTAGGCCTCATAATCGTGGATGAGGAGCACGATAGCGGCTTCAAACAAGAGGATAGGGTGAATTATCAAGCGCGAGACATGGCTGTTGTGCGCGCGAACCTCGGTAAATTTCCAATCATACTAGCATCAGCGACACCATCGATAGAAAGTCATGTTAATGCACGCACTGGACGTTATCGGCACGTAATTTTACCAGGGCGTTATTCAGGTATCAATTTACCTGACATCACACCAATTGATCTCAAATCGAACCCGCCTAAACAGGGATGCTGGTTATCACCAATTCTGATCAACGCACTAAAAGAGACCTTAAACGATGGCCGTCAAAGCCTTTTGTTCCTAAACCGCCGGGGCTACGCTCCGCTCACACTGTGCCGAACATGTGGGTATCGCATAAAATGTCCACAATGTTCTGCCTGGATGGTAGAACACCGCTTTCGACAAAGACTTACTTGTCATCATTGCGGCTTTACACTACCAATACTTAAGGAATGTCCGGAGTGTGGTGAAAAGAATTGTTTAGTATTATGCGGTCCTGGAGTGGAGCGAATTTTAGAGGAAATCACT
>JABSQE010000090.1 GCA_013214245.1 Hyphomicrobiaceae bacterium | reverse complement strand
GTTGAGTTAAAGGATTTGCTCATTGAACGAGGATAATAATGAGTAATATCCTAAAAACTTTACAAGCGTTTTTTGATTACTTACTTTCAATACAGTGGACTTTCTTCGGTTGTAACCATGGCGTAGTAGACGTAACAATAATTCGCTTAGCTATACAATCTTTACGTAATCGTTGGTTAACTGCTTTCCTATCAGTTATGGCAATTGCTTTCAGCGTAACCCTAATGTTAAGTATTGAAAAAATCCGTACAGGTGCTAAGTCAAGTTTTATAAATACCGTATCAGGTACTGATATGATAATAGGTGCTCGAAGTGGTGGTATCCAGTTACTTCTTTATTCAGTGTTTAGAATTGGCAGTGCCACAAACAACATGACCTGGCGTAGTTATTTAGATATTAGTCGGCGCTCAGAGGTTGATTGGATCATTCCACTTTCACTAGGTGACAGTCATCGTGGTTTCAGAGTTCTTGGTACCACGCAGGCATACTTCGACCGTTATAAGTATCGTCGTGGCCGCAACTTGGTATTTAGCAAAGGTGAGCGTTTTACTGATCTGTTCGATGCAGTTGTTGGTGCTGACGTAGCCTCTGCGTTGGGTTATAAAGTTAACGACAAAATAATTATTGCTCATGGTGTATCGAGAGTGAGCATGAAAAAGCATGATGATAAACCATTTCGTATTAGTGGTATTTTAACTAAAACTGGTACACCAGTAGATCGCACGGTGCACGTCAGCTTAGAGGCTATTGAAGCTATTCACGTTGACTGGAAAGGTAGAGTGCAGACAAAGCATTCTGTCATTAATGCGGATAAAATACGTAATATGAAGCTGCGTCCACAGGCTATTACCGCTGCAATGGTTGGACTTAAATCAAAGCTTGCGATATTCAAGTTACAACATTATGTAAACTCGTATCGTTCTGAACCGTTGTCAGCAATTTTACCCGGAGCTACGCTTTATGAATTATGGAATCTTGTTGAAATTGCTGAGACTGCTCTAATGGTCGCTTCTGTTATGGTAGTGGTAACTGCTATTCTTGGTATGATGACGATGATTCTTGCAACAATTAATGAACGGCGGCGAGAGATTGCTATTCTTAGGTCGGTAGGTGCAGGGTCTTGTACTGTCGTAGGGCTGCTCGTATCAGAGGCGGGCATTCTAACTTTTACAGGCGTCTTACTCGGTGTATTTTCTACTTATGCTTTGATTTTTTTATTAAGGCCATTTATTGATATCTGGTATGGATTGTATATTAGTATTTCGGCTCCCTCGTTGGTCGAATTCGGGGTCTTAACTATGATAATTGCTTCAGGAATAATAGCGGGCCTTTTGCCTGCGTTGCGTGCTTGTCAACATTCTCTTGCAGATGGCATGATAATACGAATTTGATTAAGTTTAGGCTATTTTCCAGTGTAGTTTCACTTATCATACATTATTTAATTTATATTCATTACATACGTATACATCGAGTTCATAAACCTGATTTTCATAAATATTATTAACATTGCGAGATATGTAAGATTCGCAATCTAGTATAATGCCTTTTTTCAGGTTAATAAGAATTTGCAGAGAAATTATGCTAATTGGTTTAGATATGCGAATAGCTTAATTGTCTAGCTAATCATATGGGTTTTTAGCAGTCTAATAAAAAACTATCCTGATATGGCGTGAGATTTGTTTAGCTAGTGTGATAGGATAAGTGATAATGTCTCTAAAAATCTATTATAATAGATAACGCAGATGCTATGTAAATTAGTCCCCATTAAAGCAAACTACGATTCAATATTTTTATAATATTTAAGCTTTTAAGATCAATGTGAAACACTTTAAAAATTTTAAGTCATAGCGCTGGCATATAATTATCAACAATTTTTTAATTACGTGGATATCTTAATGTTAAAGTTGTTATCATTATGCCTAGGCATATATTTTTCTTATAATATCAATAAGCTCCAAAATTCAGCGTCAAAGTAGATAGTTTTCTGGACTGTGCTTGCTTGGCAAGTTTGAGTGGAATTTTCATAAGCTTAACTCGGGGGGAGAGATTGAGGTTACGTGTTTTGATGAGTATCATATTGCTTATAATGGCAGGTTGTAGCGTAGGATCGCGATCACATTCGTATAGCCTTAACGACTTTCATATTCCATCCAGCTTTCCAGATAAGCTAGATGACGGATTTGTTCAGACTAAGACTAACACTGAAGAAAATACAGTAAGATCAGGGGAGATGCCAACACCTAGTAGAAGAAATGGCAATAAAGGTGCAAATTTAAATACCAAAAAATTGAGCAATACTCTGATAACAAGTGACTATACACACGCGCATCTGGATGTAGATCAAGCTGTTCGTCTTATCAATTCATATCGTCTTAAACATAACCTAAAACCAATTCGTCTCAATGTATTGCTCACAAAAGCTGCGAAGCAACATTCACGCGACCTAGCAAAATTAGATCGTATTTCACACTTTGGTTCAGACGGATCAAATCCTATGGATCGGATCGAGAAAGCTGGTTACACTGCACGTGTTGCGGCTGAAAATATCGGAACAGGGCAGTTGACCTTTAGGGAAGTTATGGCAGGATGGAAAAAAAGTTTAGGTCATAATAAGAACTTGCTTCTTACTGAAGCTGAACATGTTGGTGTTGCTCTCGTGTTCGATCCAGATACAGAGTTTAGAACTTTTTGGACACTTGTTATTGGAGCGCCAAGCTGAAAGTTTGAATAAGCATTCTCACAACATTGTTATAAATGGTTATATAAATTATCGTGTGGATTCAGCTTTCTGTAGCTAGTAATATAAAATGCCTAATTTAAGCTTCATAAATAAAATTGCTGTTTGCTATTCGAATAAGATACTGACCATAAGATGAGTTAGATAAACGTTTTCCAAGTTCGTGTAGTTCGTCACTTGAAATCTAACCATTACGGTAAGCTATCTCCTCTGGACAAGAAATGCGTAGTCCTTGTCGTATTTCTAATGTCTTGATAAACTGGCTCGCTTCAAATAGACTTTGAGTAGTTCTGGTATCTAGCCAAGAAAAGCCACACCCCATTGTTGGGACGTGCAACCTCTTGCGCTCGAGATATGCTTTATTGACATCTGTTATTTCAAGTTCTCCACGTTCTGAAGGCTTAAGTGATGCAGCGATGTTGACAACCTCCTGATCATGAAAATAAAGCCCTGTGACCGCCTAATTTGATTTCGGTTTGTAAGGTTTTTCTACAATATTACTAGCCTTTCCATGTTGATCAAACGTTACAACGCCATAATGGCTGAGATCGTTTACATGATAGGCAAAAATTTTTGCGCCGTTGGTTAGATGCGTTGATTTGAGAAGTAGTCCCTGAAGGTCGTGACCATAAAAAAGATTATCACCAAGTATAAGCGCAGAATTACTACCAGCTACAAAATCAGCACCAACTATATATGTTTGTGCAAGACCTCCAGGATATGGTTGTTCAGTATAGATTAACCTTACTCCAATTTGCTGACCGTTTCCAAGTAGGTGCTTGATTAGAGATAATCATAATATCCCTTATTTTTGCTAGCATTAGAGTACTCAGTGGGCAATAGATCATGGGCTTGTCATATGTGTGTAGAAGCTGTTTTGATGTTGTCAGTGTCATTGGATGTAATCGTGTGCCACTTCTTCCAGCAAGAATAATTTCCTTCATCTAATTTAGATTTCTCCTATCATTCGTGTAAATTTATACAAACAATTAAATTAAACCGAAGTGGTAGATCTAGCGTTAGCATTTTGAGAGTTTTGAAGTGTGCCTTGATTAATCAGGTGTTAGTCTTATTATTTTGTCAGCAATTTCTTCAAAAAAAGGTTGAAGGTTTATTGAACTTCATTGAAATTTTTCAGTATTAGTGGAGTTATTACTGCTTAATTCAAATCCAATATAGAAGCTGAGCATTAAAAAGTTAGCGACGGTGAAAAGTTCTTATGTTTAACTATAGTAAGATAGTTTTCGAGTATTAACCTCAGAAAAAGGTACAACGTTAATGATTGAAAAATTAAAGATAGAAGACATGGTCGTTATCACACCTAAGATCTTTACAGATAATCGAGTTTTTTTCAGAGACACATAATCGACACACACTTTCCTGACAAGGTTTAGAGATGACTTTCGTTCAAGACAATCATTCACTTTAAAAAGATAGAGGTACAATAAGGGGCCTTCATTTTCAAACCTATCCTCACCCGCAATGCAAGCTAGTCCGTGTGGTTTGTGGTGCGATTTTCGATGTTGTCTTTGAT
>JABSQE010000009.1 GCA_013214245.1 Hyphomicrobiaceae bacterium | reverse complement strand
CCTGCTGTTGAACGACATTCGCGTGATGGTGATCCATTTCGCTTTAGCTTCCCAACTCCGCTCAAGGGGCGAGCAGAACCGCACTTTTCTTTTTCAGGCTTAAAAACCGCTGTTCGACGGCAGGCGCAAAAGTTAGCTCCCTTAAACATTAAAGACGTTTCCGATCTGTGTGCAAGCTTTGAATATGCAGTGTGTGACGTTATTCGAGACCGAGTAATTAAGGCGTATGAAGTTGCTAAAAATAGACGTGGCCATACACGCTTGCCGCTGGTGGCTGCTGGAGGGGTTGCTCGTAACCAAAGATTACGCCAAACCTTAAAAAAAATATCTCATGATTTGGGTTCCGGTTTATTCATACCGCCGCCTGATCTTTGTTCTGACAACGGTGCAATGGTTGCCTGGGCAGGAGCACAGCGGTACATAAATGGATATCACGATAACTTGGATTTTTCTGCCCGCTCTCGCTGGCCGCTAGACGAGAAATCAACTGCAGTTTATGGATTTGGCAGGAATGGTCCTAAGGTATAGGAGCAGATAATTTAGAACTAATAAAGATTTTTTTTAAAATTCGTATCTACTAAAGGTGAATAGGCAAGAATATAATGATACAAGATAATTTTCGACGCATTGGTATCATCGGTGGTGGCGCATGGGGAACAGCACTTGCTCAGACATTAGCAAGAACTGGCTGTGAAGTTATGATTTGGACCCACGAGGCAAGCACTGCTAGCGAGATCAATAATCATCATACAAATGAATTTTTCCTAGCTGGGATATCGCTTAACAGAAATATCAAAGCCACTTTATCTCTTGAGTTGCTTGCTGAAAATGACTTATTATTAATGACCTCTCCTTCGCAACACATACGAAGTATTGCATCTAAGATTCTACCTTACATCAATAATTCGACGCCACTTCTGATTTGCGCGAAGGGTATTGAGCAGTCCAGTGGAAAACTTTTAACGGAAGTCCTTACAGAAGAATTACCCGATATTACATTTGGAGTACTTTCCGGCCCAAGTTTTGCTTGTGAGGTAGCTCGTGGCCTGCCTGCGGCATTAACTTTAGCGTCTCAACAAGAAAATTTAAACACACGCTTTGCTAGAACCCTTGGCTCCAAATGTTTTCGCATTTATTGGACAGACGACATGATCGGTGTTCAATTGGGCGGCGCTATTAAAAATGTTCTTGCGATTGCCGCTGGCATGGTTGAAGGTAAAGAGCTTGGTGCTAACGCTCATGCGGCAATAGTAACTCGAGGTTTTGCTGAAATGTGTCGGTTTGCTAAAAAACTTGGTGCACGAACAGAGACATTATCCGGGCTTTCTGGCTTAGGGGACTTGTTGTTGACGTGTAGCAGCTCGCATTCACGCAACATGACTTTAGGTCGAGCATTGGGTCAAGGACACTCTATTGAAAAAATTTTAGGAGCGCGCAAGACCGTCACCGAAGGTATCTACACCGCTCAAGCTATTGTGAAAATCGCTCAGAAAAAAGAGATCAATGTTCCAATTTCTTCTGCCGTTAACGCCATTATCGGTGGAAAAACAACTGTGAATGAAGCAATTGATGGATTGATGAAGAGAGCTTTGCGTGCCGAGCGTGATAGCTTTGCTACTGAGCTCTCAGTACTAGATAAGCCTAGTTTAATGAGCCCTAATAATGGGTAAAGGTGCAACAAAGTCAGCAGGAAGAAGAGACACTACAAGTTTTGCTACAGAAAACAATAATTATGGAATATCAATGGAATGCGTCGACAATAAACGGCTATATTGGCTCTTCAAAACCGAGCCGAATAAGTTTTCCTGGGACCAGCTTGTCGCCAAAGGTGAAAAGGGGGAAGAGTGGGATGGAGTACGAAACTATCAAGCTCGTAACAACATGCGTGCCATGAATGTTGGCGATCTGGGCTTTTTCTACCACTCTAAAGTAGGTAAGCATATTATAGGTATTTGTGAAGTCTGCAAGAGAGCCCACCAGGATTCCACGACTGATGATAAGCGATGGGAATGCGTCGATGTGCGTGCCATTTGCCTCATGCCAACTCCAGTTACACTTACTGATGTAAAAAACAAGCCCGCTCTTTTAAAAATGGCACTAGTTACCACACCTCGCCTATCAGTACAGCCCGTAACGACTATAGAATGGACAACAATCTGTCAGATGGGCGGACTAAAACATATTTAATTTAAACCATATCGTCCTTAGTCATATGAACTAGATGATGTCAATCCAGGTAATAAAACGCCAACTTTAGACTAATAAAACAGAAGTTTTAATGACTGCGTGTCGAGCTTATTACCCTATAAAAGAAACCCTAGGTTGTAAAGGTTCTATGCACTTCAATAGTACTACTTGTGTAAAAATACACTAAGCACTTTTATAATTTAACCAGTTATATCTCTATTTCAGTCCTAAAGCTTTAGAATATCAGCTAAATAGATCTCATTTCTTACGATCGCATAGAGTTCATAAAGTTAATGTTTTTACATTGCGATCTGCGATTTATGATTATTTACTAACTGCAAATTGCTTGACACTGTTCAAATAATTACTTCCTAAACTACATGTCTATTAAGCTATATAATCAGGAGAATTTTTCATGTACAAAATTTCTAATTAACTAATTAACTTAACAAACTTCAGAAAAATTATAACTATAACACAGATAGGTAAATAATTCAGCGCTATCTTGCTATTTAAACATTAGTATAATGCAAGTTAGTGAAGTGACAAAAGTGATGACAGTAATATTTAATTCTGATTTTCTGAACAACGTCGTTGCATACACTCAAACTAAGTCCTGTCATAGCCATAACATATGAGTATTTGCAAATTAATACCAATGGTAAATTTCAATACATTTACATTAGTTATTCATCAATATGCAATTAGCAGCTTTAGATAAAGGATGACAATAGTCAAACTTTAACCGCACCAATTCTAGACATCTTATCCGCGTCTACACGGTTGAATTCAGATCTTATGGTCAAACTCAATTAGAATTAATGAAGGTCATCTCTAAAACAGTATTACCATAAACGCTAATGCTAAGTTAGTGTATATTGTTTACACCTTCAAAGTCAGGTGTGGTGCAACCTGGAGATACATCAGGACAATCTTTTTATGTTCAACTTAAGTAGTGATTAAATCGGTTCTGTGCATATGTATCATCGTAATAACTATCGAACAGAACCACTTGCGACCATAAATATTATTTAATGGAACGGTCTTAGTAATGGTAGACTCTGCTTCTCATTCAACTGAAATTCTGAATTAAGAGTACGCGAAAACGCCTGATCTTTCTAACTCGGCAGACATCTTTGGTTCATGCCACTGCTATATTGGTAATTACTCAATTCAACTTTCTGACACACATTATGTCAGACACAAATAACTGCTACATCCTTTAAATATGCGTGGAGCAATGCATTTACCACAGACTTCAAGCCACAGCATATGGAACACAATTTGGAGACTATTCGATGACGAGGCTTGCTGAAAAGACACGCCGTAGCCACATGATAACTGAAGATGAAATCGCCGTTTCATTTGAATTCTTTCCGCCTAAGACAGCAAAGATGGAAGAAACTCTTTGGGCAGCTATAAAACGCCTCGCCCCGCTCGCACCAGAGTTTGTGTCTGTTACTTATGGTGCTGGCGGTTCAACCAGGGAGCGTACTCATTCTACTATAGGCCGAATAATTCGTGAAACAAGCCTCAAACCTGCTGGACATCTTACATGTGTAGGCGCTTCTAAAGCAGAAGTGAATGATGTAATCCACAACTATTGGGCTACAGGCGTACGCCATATCGTTGCTCTTCGTGGCGACCCACAAAAAGGTATAGGTCACGAATTTGAAGCACACAAATCAGGCTATAAAAGCTCTGTAGACCTTATTAAAAGTATACGTGAAATTGCTGCTATGACGATATCCGTGAGCGGCTATCCGGAAATGCATCCGGAAAGTCTCTCTCGTAAAAGTGAGCTAGACCATTTAAAAGCTAAAATTGATGCTGGGGCCACTCAAATTATCACACAATTTTTTTTCGATAATGCACATTACTTACGCTTCGTTGATCAGGTGCGAGCCCGTGGAATCTGGTGCCCAATAATTCCAGGTATTGTCCCAATCTATAATTATAAGCAGGTCTCAATGTTTGCAGAGCGCTGCGGTACAAGTATACCTTATTGGTTAACACGTCGATTCGAGGGGTTAGAGCATGACCCAGACACAACTAATCTTGTTGCTGCTGCAGTCGCAGCTGAGCAAGTTATGGATTTGGTGGATCACGGCATCCAAACATTTCACTTTTACACACTCAATCGTGCAAATTTGGTTTATGCAACATGTCATCTTTTAGGTCTTCGACCGCGTAAAGAACCACTAGATCGGAGCTAAACAATATGAAAAAAACAGACAAACGCACCAAGTTATTAGAAGCTGCTGCTTTGAAGCGCATACTTGTAACAGACGGTGCAATGGGAACCATGATTCAACGTCTAAAGCTAAACGAAATCGACTATCGCGGAACACGCTTTGCGGATTGGAAGCATAGTGTTAAAGGTAATAATGATTTACTGGTACTGACTCAACCCAAAAAGATTTTTGATATTCATGTGTCTTATCTCAAAGCTGGCGCTGACATCATTGGGACTAACACGTTTAATGCACAAAGGATCTCCATGGCCGATTATAGTATGGAGAGCCTAAGTTTTGAAATGAATGTCGCAGCTGCTAAAATTGCGCGTCAAGCAGTTGATGAGTTTTCGAAAAAAACACCAAAACAGCCGCGTTTTGTGGCTGGAGCCGTAGGTCCAACTAATCGCACGGCGTCTATTTCGCCTGATGTGAATGACCCCGGCTTTCGCAATATCACATTTGATGAACTTGTGATGGCTTACAGTGAACAAATTAGCGGTCTGATACAAGGAGGTGTTGACTTAGTCTTAATTGAGACCGTTTTCGATACTCTAAATGCAAAAGCAGCAGGGTTTGCTGCCCAAAAGGTTTTTAACAGTATGGGTATTCGGCTCCCGATTATTGTTTCAGGCACAATAACTGATAAATCGGGACGAACACTATCAGGACAAACCACAGAAGCGTTCTGGTACTCGATACGTCATATTAAGCCATTTGCTATTGGCTTGAACTGTGCACTTGGTGCTGAACTTATGCGACCGTATATAGCTGAGCTTGCAGCTATTGCAGATACCAGGATCTCTGCTTACCCAAACGCTGGGCT
>JABSQE010000089.1 GCA_013214245.1 Hyphomicrobiaceae bacterium | reverse complement strand
GCCAACCTCGAGTAATAGTATATCAGCTGGAATTTGAGCAAAAGCTACAAGAGCTGCTGCTGTAGTTATTTCAAAGAATGTTATAGGCGACCTATTATTAACATAGTTAACGTGGTTCAAAATGTGCGAGAGAAAGTCATCGCTAATATGTTGAGCTAGCCCATAATCACTAGCAAGCTGGATTCGTTCATGAAAATTTATTAAATGTGGTGAAGTGTAGCTATGTACACGCTTCCCATAACTTGAAAAGATAGCTTTTAGGAAGGCTATGGTTGAACCTTTACCATTAGTGCCAGCAACATGAATAACTGGCGGCAAATTATCCTGAGGTCGCCCGAGACGCTCAAGTAAAAGATGAATGCGATCCAGTGAAAGATCAATTAAAAGCGGGTGCAGTTTTTTTAATTCCTCTAGAACAACTGTGCTCTTGTAAGGATTCATAATCTACTACCAATAACTAAGAATAAATTCTATAAAAATTAATAATGCATTGTTTTTATTTCAATTTTAACATTAATTAATGAATAAAGAAGAGTTATATCTACAATATTCAGACATAATTATTTTGTGAATAAATACACTATCAAAAAATGCTCCACATGTAATTTTTTGCACTTAATTCACAATTGCAATCATCTCTCAAAAAGAAGGTCTAATCTTGTTTTTTATCTGTTTCTGAAATGCTACTGATGACCGATGAGCTTGATGAACCCGATTCGTGAAAAATTGAATCTTTGAGGCCATTAGTTAAGGCAATCTCACTGGTACCAATTGTAGAAGTGCTTTCAAGCGAGGTCGTTGCTAAATTACGATTAGTTGAATGGTCTATTTTACTATTTTGCATGCCGATATGTTTCGATGTTAGAACCATATCTTTTGGAGAATCGAATTCAGATTTAGAACTTTTGTTAACTTTTACAGTTAATAAGTTCACGAGTTTAGACAATGTCTTGCGTAAATCGTGGCGGTGTACAACCATATCAAGCATTCCATGCTCTAGAAGATATTCGGCACGCTGAAAGCCCTCAGGAAGTTCTTCGCGAATTGTCTGTTGTATTACACGTGGACCAGCAAAACAAATTAAAGCACCGGGTTCAGCAATGTGAATATCTCCAAGCATGGCATAAGATGCTGTAACTCCACCAGTTGTTGGATCGGTAAGTACAACAATGTAAGGAAGTTTATTATCTCGTAATTTCTGGACGGCAATCGTAGTGCGTGGCATCTGCATTAATGAAAGTATGCCTTCTTGCATTCGAGCACCGCCTGAAGCTGTGAAAAGAATAAAAGGAGTTTTCAACTGAACTGCGTGCATCATGCCTGTAATTATAGTCTCACCCGCAGCCATACCGAGTGAGCCGCCCATGAAGCGGAAATCTTGAACTGCAGCCACAACATTTTGGCCATTAAGCTTGCCTGCCCCAACAATTACTGCATCCTCCAAGGAAGTATCGGAGCGAGCATCACGCAGGCGATCCACATAACGACGCCCGTCACGAAACTTGAGTGGATCAGTTGGAACAACAGGAACTGTAACTTTCTCAAAGCATGCATCATCAAATAAATGTTTGAGTCGTGTGTCAGCAGTCATGCGTATATGAAAGTTAGATCCAGGAACAACAAATTGATTAGATTCAAGGTCTTTGTAAAAAACCATCTGTCCAGTTTCTGGACATTTGATCCACATGTTGTCCGGCACTTCTGGCTTGGTTGTGAGCAAGCTTCGAATACGTGGGCGCACAACATTGCTGATCCAATTCACGCTAAGTGTTCCTTTAATGTTACTGAATTGATGTGACTAGAGATATACAATTGTTCTACTGATAATACAAAAGCGTTAATTTTACAGGTCGTATTACACCTTAAGTTTTAAGGGTAAAGATAGTTTAGAGACCAAGTTCAAAACTGAACACACTGTTTTATTTGTAGATTTACCATTTTCATCAAGAGTGCCCGCTATTTTATTTATTAAAACCGAGCCAGCGATGACGGCATCTGCATACCTTGAAATTTCAGCGACCTGTACATGCGTTTTTATACCAAATCCGATACCTATTGGAAGAGCGCTTGCACTACGAATACGCTTAACATTTGCTGCTACCTCTTCAATATTAGTTAATTCCGAGCCAGTGACTCCTGTTATTGAAACGTAGTATATAAATCCTGTAGTATGCTGAATAATGTTTTGTAGACGAGCATGATCAGTAGTGGGTGTTACAAGTCGAATCAAGCTAAGCCCTTCATTCATTGCTGGAGCATATAGTTCGCAATCCGCATCATGCGGTAAATCCACAATAATTATTCCGTCAACGCCAGCTTTTTTGATATCTGAAACGAACCTATTAACACCATAAACGTAAACGGGATTATAATATCCCATAAGAATAATTGGTGTTTTGCTATCGCTTTTTCGAAAGCGACGAACTAAATCAATAGTTTTGTTCATTGTTTGGCCAGATTTTAATGCTCGTACAGATGAAGCCTGAATTATAGACCCATCGGCCATTGGGTCGGAGAACGGCATACCAATCTCAATTAAATCAGCACCTGCGGCAGGCAGGCCTAGAAGAATACGCTTTGATGTCTCAAAATCTGGATCACCAGCAGTAATGTATGGCAAGAACGCTGTTCGTCCTAGCGCATTCAATTCGGTAAAACATTGATCGATTCGATTGTTAATAATCTTTCTCACGCCCAAACTCTTCATTGGTTTTTTTAGAGATACACATGTTAGCGAAACATATCAAATATTCATTCCTATAGCTCTAGTTACCGTAAAAAGATCTTTATCTCCACGACCGCACAAATTCATTACTAAAAGATGCTGTTTAGGTAGTGTAGGAGCAAGTTTCATAACGTAGGCTATGGCGTGTGAAGGTTCTAATGCCGGAATAATTCCTTCTAACTGCGTGCAAATTCGTAATGCATCCAGCGCTTCCTTGTCAGTTATAGCTACATATTGTACTCTACCTTTATCTTTTAGCCAAGCGTGTTCAGGCCCTACACCGGGGTAATCAAGTCCGGCTGACAGTGAATGACCTTCAAGAATTTGACCATCATCATCTTGTAGTAAATAGGTGCGGTTCCCGTGTAGAATGCCAGGCTGACCGCATGTCATAGACGCTGCGTGACCATTTTCTACCTCAATTCCGTGGCCACCAGCTTCGACACCATAAATATTAATTTGCTTGTCATTAAGGAACGAGTGAAATAGCCCGATAGCGTTAGAACCACCACCAATACAAGCTACTAGGCTATCGGGCAGGCGCCCCTCACAGGCTAACATTTGTTCACGGACTTCATTGCCGATAACAGATTGAAAGTCGCGAACCATTTGTGGATATGGATGTGGGCCTGCAGCAGTGCCAATCATATAGTACGTATTTTTTACATTTGTAACCCAGTCGCGAAGAGCATCATTCATTGCATCTTTTAGAGTGCCGGCACCAGAGGTAACAGGGTTAAGTTGAGCGCCTAGAAGTTTCATCCGAGCAACGTTCGGGCTTTGGCGTTCAATGTCAGTTGCACCCATATATATTTCACATGGGATCCCGTATTTAGCGCACACAGTCGCTACTGCAACCCCATGCTGGCCTGCACCTGTTTCTGCGATAATTCGCGTTTTACCCATTCGAAGAGCAAGTAAAATTTGTCCAAGGCAATTATTAATCTTATGACTACCAGTGTGGTTAAGCTCATCGCGCTTGAAATAGATTTTTGCGCCGCCAAGGTGTTCAGTGAAACGCTCTGCTAAATAGAGCGGTGATGGACGACCACCATAGTGGTTTAATAACTCTCTTAGTTCGTTTTGAAAACAGCGGTCGCATCTAACACTGTCGTATGCACGTTCAAGTTCTAAAACAAGTGGCATAAGCGTCTCAGCAACGTATCGGCCACCAAAGTTGCCGAAGTATCCATAGTTATCAGGACCAGAGCGATACTTATCTAGCTCTGGTTGATCGGCTAAAGCCTTAAATTGTGCCATAATGAATCTTTTTTCCCCAGTTGTTTCTAAAGGGCTAGCTAGAGGCCTTTTGCAGCTTTAAGAAAGGCACGAATCAGTACAGGATCCTTACAGCCAGGTGAAACCTCAACACCAGATGATACGTCAACTATTTGAGCGTTCGTTAATTGGATGGCGCGGCCAACGTTCTCAGGTGTAAGACCACCAGCAAGAAAGTAGTTGGTGTCAAGTGTAATTTTTTCGAGAGCATCCCAGTTAAATGGTTTTCCATTACCACCTGGCAAAATAGATCCGCTGTTTGGCTTAGCGTCGAATAAAATGTATCTAGCAGCATTTTTGTATACAAATGCATTCTTTGCGTCTTCACTAGTTCTAACCTTTACAACTTTTATGATGTCACAGCCCGTCAAATCTGAAACTCTATGAATGCGTTCAACGCTTTCGCTACCATGAAGCTGAAAAATGTCGGGTTGGACTTCATTAACAATCTGCATAATAGCTTTATCTTGGGCATCCACAGTAAGAGCTACTACTTTAGCACGCCCTGCGATGTGTCTAACAAGGTGTTTGCCTCTATCGATGGAGATGTTTCGAGGGCTGGGGGTAAAAAAAACTAATCCAATATAGTCAGCACCGTATTTGATTGACGTGTCAATATCCGCCTCATCACGAAGACCGCATATCTTAACTTTAATGGTCATGCAAACAAAACAAACTAAAAAGTACTTTTATTAATAGAATTTAGTAATGAAATCTACTTCACAATTTTAAATTAATAAAGATGAAAAGTATCCTACTATCGTGAAGCTGAGATTAACCTAATGTAAGGTTGCTATAGCTGTAATGCATAATCTGTGAGATTGTAGGCATTCAACCCGTTACATTCTCATCACGTTCTTTAGTCAAACGCTCCACCTCAACCTTCCAACGCATAGCCTCCAGGGCCCGCTGCCGCGCCGCTTTTCGCCATTTTCCCTGAGAGATCCAGCTAGCTATGCCGCCTAAAAATGCACCTAGTGCTAATATTAGGAGAATAAATATTGATAGCGGAACTGACAAATAAATGGCTGGGTTGTCTCTGTTGGTCGCGTCTAATATCAAACGCACCTCTTGCCTATTCGCAACAGCTAATAATAAAATAGTTACCGTTAAGGCAACAATTAATAGCATTGCAATCAAGCGTCCCAGCACTTTTGAGCTCCTTGTATCAAGTGCAGTTAACAATAACCACTGCAAGTATGATATACACATAATTTATTAATATACGTGCGTTTAAATGTTGTGACAAGTACCAGAAGTAACATGCGTTTCAGAATAAAACCAATATATGATCCTAATGGCTTATATCGTGATGATTACCATTGTTCAGCCGATCGCGTAGTTCTTTACCAGTCTTGAAGAATGGAACATGTTTTTCGCTAACACTAACAGTGGCTCCAGTTCGAGGGTTGCGACCCAGTCTAGGAGCACGTCGTTTTACAGTGAAAGCACCAAATCCTCTAAGTTCGACACGATCCCCACGTGCTAGAGCTTCTATTATCTCATCAAAAATTATATTAACAATATGCTCGACATCGCGGTGATAAAGATGTGGATTTGCGACAGCTATTTTTTGAATCAATTCAGATTTTATCACTGTTCTTAACTCATAAGGAATGTGTTATTCTGTTTCGATCTCATCAGGTTTCCATAAGGAAAAGAGACCATAATGTGTTATAGCACCCGTTAGACGGCTGGGCAGTGCCGATGTACCAAAAAAAGACATTATATCCAAGAGATTTTCAGTCAGTACTCCTAATACTGCAGAGCGTCCCAGTCGCCAATCAAGTTGGTTCTCTGGTTCCCAGTCCACTATCTTAGATTTAGATGAAACATTATGGTTCTTAGTCATCCAAGCTACTGCATTTGCCTCCCCTCCCAACTCATCAATAAGTTTGTATTTAAGAGCTGTGCGGCCAAGGTAAACGCTACCCTCACGTAACCCAGGAATATCATTAACTTTGATTTTACGACGTTTTTCCACAAGTTCTATAAACCAACGTTGTCCATCAACAATCATATCCTGTGAAACCTCACGCGCGTCCTGCGTTAAGGGTTTGAAGGGCGAAGGTTCGGCTTTTAGAGAACCACTTTTTATCTCATTTATTTTAATCCCAATTTTATTGAGTAAACCAGAGAATTCCGGCCACTGCATAATAGTTCCTACAGAACCAGTAATTGTATTACCTCGCGCAATTATGTGATCGCAGGCTAATCCGGCTATGTAAGCTGCTGAAGCTGCGACGGTGCCAAACTGAGCAACAACAGGTTTTGTTTTTGAGATCGCACGAATTTCTTCAAACAGAGCCTCAGCACCTGTTGTTGTTCCTCCTGGACTGTTGATAGCTATGATGACCCCTTCTACATGCTTAGCTTTGGAGATGGCGCGGAGCATCTTTAGTTGCTGACGATTTTCAGTAATTACTCCAGAGATTGAGACACGTGCAATCTGCAATTGGCCAATTAGACTTCTATCATTAACTGTAAGAGATATAATAACCGCAATCACACCTGCAACTGAAATGATTGCAAACGATCGCCACGCGCTTAGCTTGCGCCTTAATCGCCGGCGATCTAAAACAGCCTCGGTTTCTAAACTCATGATTATGCACCTTATTTTCTAAGCGCCAAGCATGTGTGACTAATAGTACAAATGCAAGAGAAACGGCAGTGCTAGCGTGAGGTTAATTGCATGCATGATAATACTCCTAGACCACGAAGTGTACCGCCATTGTGACGGCACACCCCAACAGTATTTCATAAATTTACTATTAGCCATAACGCTTGTTTGTAGTGAAATAATTTATTCATCTGTATTTAGGTTACGCTTCATAGCTGCACCTAAAATGTCACCTAATGAGGCGCCAGAATCAGATGAGCCATATTGTTCAACAGCCTGTTTTTCTTCTGCTATCTCAAGAGATCTAATAGAAATACCGACTCTACGTGCTGCTTTATCCATAGATGTTATGGCAGCATCAACCTTATCTCCAACATTGAAGCGTTCTGGACGTTGCTCTGAACGCTCACGAGCAAGGTCGGAACGCTTAATGAATGAAGTCATGTCGCTTTCAGCAATTTTGACCTCAATACCGTTTTCCTGAACATTCACTACTTCGCATGTTACAGGATCTCCTCGTTTGAAACCTTCCATAGCCTCCATCGGATCACTACTAACTTGCTTGATTCCAAGTGATATACGCTCTTTGGAGGAATCAACGTCAAGAACAACGGCGCGAACCGTATCTCCTTTGTTGTAAGCCTTGATAGCTTCATCACCCGTTTTATTCCAGTCTAAATCAGAAAGATGAACCATACCATCTACGCCATTATCAAGGCCAATAAAAAGACCAAACTCAGTAATATTACGTATCGGACCCTCTACTTCTGTTCCCTTAGGATTTTTCGCGAGAAATGCTTCCCATGGGTTGTCTTGAGTTTGCTTGAGGCCTAGAGAAATCCGCCGTTTTTGAGGATCAACCTCAAGTATCTGAACTTCGACTTTCTGACTTGTCGAGACAATTTTACCGGGATGAACATTTTTTTTTGTCCAGCTCATTTCAGAAACATGGATCAAACCTTCAACTCCGGCCTCAAGTTCAACAAATGCACCATAATCAGCGATATTCGTAACCGTACCACTGAACTTTGAACCGAGTGGGTACTTAGTATTAATAGTGTGCCATGGATCTTCATGTAACTGTTTCATACCGAGACTAATTCGTTGCGTGTCCGGATTAATACGAACTATTTGCACTTTTATTGAATCGCCGACGGTAACGATCTCGGACGGATGATTAACTCGGCGCCACGCCATGTCAGTCACGTGCAATAGACCATCGATTCCGCCTAAGTCGATAAATGCTCCATAGTCAGTGATGTTTTTGACAACACCATCAATAACTTGTCCTTCTCCGAGTCGGGCAACAATGTCCGCCCGTTGTTCTGCGCGAGTTTCTTCCAAGACAGAGCGACGTGAAACTACAATATTACCGCGACGACGATCCATTTTTAATATCTGAAACGGCTGCTCCTGGTGCATCAACGGGCCAATATCCCTCACCGGACGAATGTCAACCTGACTTCCGGGTAAGAAAGCTACAGCACCATCTAGGTCAACGGTAAAGCCTCCCTTTACTTTAGAAAAAATAACACCTGTAACTTTTTCTCCAGCTTCAAATTGTTTCTCCAGCCGAACCCAGCTTTCTTCACGGCGAGCCTTGTCGCGACTAAGTACTGCTTCTCCTGCCGCATTTTCTATACGCTCAAGGTAAACCTCAACCTCGTCACCAATAATTATAGTAGGATCTTTGCCAGCAACTGTGAATTCTTTGAGTGGCACACGGCCTTCCATTTTTAATCCGACATCGATAACAGCAAGATCTTTTTCTATTCCAACTACACGGCCTCGAACCACATTACCCTCATAGGCAACGTCTGCGGCAAGCGTTTCATTAAGCAATGCTTCAAAGTCTTCGATGCTAGGCATCATTTGGTTTTCTGTTTCGTTAATAATCATTTGGTTTTTTTGAGCCTTCAGGTCAGTCATGCTAGGTTTCTATCGGTATACTGCAACACATTATATTATCAGCAATAATACCTTCAAACAGCTTGTTCAGGAGCGAGGGCAGAAGCACACAAGACCGCAATGATAAAATTACGGCTATCGCATCCAAATTGCTGATTCATGTTGTTTTGTCGAACGCTTGCTTGTGAAGAGCAATGCTCACCAACCGGATTTGAAAACGTGTTTACGAGTTCTGTTGGCTGATCTTCCTTTTGATCAGTTCGTCAGCAGCTTCGAATACTTCTATACTATCTAAATTAGTAGTATCTAGCAATAAGGCATCTTCAGCCAGACGTAAAGGAGACTGATTTCTTTTAAAATCACGGCTGTCACGTTCTTTTAGAGAGTTTAGAATGAGCTCTAACTCGATGTTTTCTTTGCCGCTATCTAATTCCAGATATCGACGCTTGGCGCGTACATTGATATCTGCAGTGATAAAGAGTTTTACGTCTGCGGTCGGGCAGACAACTGTACCGATATCGCGACCATCAAGTACAGCCCCAGGATTCGCGTTTTTTTTTACGAAAAAGCGCTGTATTTCTAATAGACTTTTACGAAGGCCTGGATGTAATGCCACTATGGAAGCTGCTTCGGATATCTTAGCTAAATGCAAATTAGGATCTGACAAAGTCTTCAAATCAATAGATAGAGCAGCGGTAATGGCGTCAGACTCAAGCTCTAGTGAACCTCCACTACTCATGATGTCCCTTGCAACGCTGCGGTAAAGTAGTCCTGTATCGAGGTAGGCATAGCCGTAAAATTTTGCAATCTGTCTTGCAAGTGTGCCTTTACCGGATGCAGCGGGACCGTCGATTGCTATAATCACTAACTCGAACTCCAAACCGTTTCGATGTTACCACCTATACTCCGCACGACAGAACAAAAATCAGGAAAGCTGGTTGCTAAAACACTGCCGTCATCTATTGTTACTGCATTTAAGGCACCTAGACCTAATATTGAAAAAGCCATAGCAATGCGATGGTCTAAATTAGTTGTTACTAAACCACCACCCAACACACTCTGTGTTCCTATTACAGTTAACGTTGCATCGTAAATGTTTGCGTCGACACCATTAGCAACTAAGCCGGCAGCGGTGGCAGAAAGGCGATTACTTTCTTTGACTTTTAATTCATCGAGACCTTGCATAACAGTTGTGCCCGCGGCGAAAGCTGCTGTAACAGCTAATATTGGATATTCATCAATCATGCTAGGAGCACGTTCAGGTGGCACAATTATGCCTTTTAATTTAGAACTGCGAACGCGTATGTCTACCACGGGCTCACCTCCCAACTCTCGCTTGTTTTTTAGTGTGATATCGGCTCCCATTTCTAGTAAGCTTTGGTAAAAGCCTGTGCGTGTTGGGTTATAAAGGATGTTGTTAAGTGTTAGATCTGAGCCAGGTACGATCGTTGCGGCAGCTATTAGAAAAGCTGCTGAGCTCGGATCACCCGGTATCCATACTTCACGACCAGTTAGCTCCGTGTAACCGTCAACTGAAATACTTGTTCTACCATTTTTACACTTTGTCTCTATTTTTGCACCAAAATAACGCAGCATACGTTCTGTGTGATCTCGTGTTGCTTCATTTTCAATTACACAAGTTGTACCGCGTGCCTGTAAGCCAGCGATCAAAATAGCAGATTTAACTTGTGCAGAAGGTACTGGAAGTGTATATTCAATAGGCAATAACTCCGTGGTGCCGGTCACTGTTACAGGCAAAGTATTACAGCTGCTATCAACAGTAAGTCCCATCTGTTTAAGTGGTGCAGTGACCCGTTGCAAGGGGCGGCGACTTAGTGATTTATCCCCAACACAGGTCACAGTAATGTCGTGGCCAGCAAGTGCCCCAAGCATCAATCGGACGCCAGTTCCGGAGTTGCCAAAATCTAACGTGGCAGTAGTCGGCTGTATAAAACCTCCAGTACCTACTCCATTGATGTGCCACGTATTATTTATTATCTCCGAAGGCACCCCTAAAGACGTAAGTGCATTTGCAGTGTTAGTAACGTCTTGTGATACAAGAAGGCCATGAATTTTTGTCGTTCCAGACGACAATGCGCCAAAAATCAATGCCCTATGAGAAATGGACTTATCCCCAGGTACTGTAATAATACCTGACAAACTATCAGATCGTTTTGAAACTATAAAAATAGACATATATTATAAAATTTGGCTAAAATTAACGGTTAATTAAACTTTGATAGCGCTGAAATAAATTATGTCAACGCCATGCAAAATATTATTAGTTGTAATCACTTTTTTCTATTTTGACATAAGTTATTGTTTTGTGTCAAAGGACTTCAAAAAATAATTGGACATAAGAGGTTTCGAAATGCTGACGAGTAAAGTGCGAGGTACCAAGAGAACGTGTCAAAATCCAGAATGTGGCTCTAGATTTTATGATCTTGGCCGGGATCCAGTTTTTTGTCCTATCTGTGGTTTTGAGTACCGCCTGGCACCTGAAATGCTTGAAGAAGAAATCTCAGATGATGTAGAAAGAGCCGAATCACTAACAATTTTAGCAAGCTCAACAGCGATAAATAACGATCCTGACGGTAGTGATGGTGACGAAGTTAGTGATGATGATGCTTTGGTTAGCTTAGAGGACGCAGATGCGGAAATTGAGAGCAATGCATCAAGTACGAATGATGATACGTTTCTTGAGGAAGAGGATGATGAAGGAGGCGACATGTCAGGTATTATAATTGCGCCTGCCAGCGATGAAGATGATGAAAACTGACTATTGACTTAAGTATTTAGGTGTGTCCATCTTAGCCGCGCGGAGATAATGTAGTGTGTGATCTTATTGCTGTGCGGCTATTTAGCACGCTAGCTGAGTATTGTCCGTTGCGCGTCTTCGCGCATATAGACATATATGACTATTTTCATGAAACAGGCGAACATTAAGTATGACACGGAAGCTACAACGAGCTTGGCTGTTAATAGGAGGCATCACTGTTCTAGTTGTTGCTACTATATTAGTAATGGTAGCTTTGCGCGGTAGCGTAGTGTATTTTTATGCACCTAGCGATCTTAAAGCTGGGCTTTTAACAGATGGACAGCGATTCCGCCTTGGCGGTCTAGTCGCAAGTGGGTCAGTTGTACGTGGTGATAAAGAGTTTATTTCATTTGATCTGACTGATCATCTCAAATCTGTGCGTGTGTACTATAATGGTATTCTGCCCGATCTTTTTCGAGAAGGCCAAGGCGTGATTGCCGAGGGTGTTTTAACTCGTGCAGGAAGATTTGATGCGGATACTATCTTAGCTAAGCATGATGAGAACTACATGCCCCCGGAAGTGGCAGAATCTCTTAAGAAAAAAAATATTAATCAATAACCTAGCTACAGGCTATCTGATGAGTATAAGGAATATGTGTTACCTCTTCATACACCTGATACGTGTATTAACTCCTTACACATTCCAATATTTTGAGCGTATTAGCTGAAGCCTAACGTGATCTAGATCTTTGTAATGTTGTGACATAGTTATTAGCACTCAGGATTATTAGACAATGATAATTGAGATTGGACATTTTTCTCTTATATTAGCCCTTGCTTTAGCTATTACTCAGACTTGCATCTCTATTATTGGAGTAAAAATTAATGATTTGCGCTTGATTCAGTTAGCTACTCCTGCTGCCGTTTTGCAATTCAGCTTAGTACTGATATCTTACTTAGCCCTAACACACGCCTACATAACTGCTGATTTCACAGTCGAAAACGTTGTCAGAAATTCACATTCTTCTAAACCCTTGATCTACAGGATATCAGGCGTTTGGGGTAATCACGAAGGTTCAATGCTGTTATGGCTTTTGATACTCACAGGTTTTACTGCGGCTGTAGCTGTAATTGGCAAGAAATTGTCATCTAATATGAAGACAACTGTACTTGCAATGCAGTCTTCGATTGCAATCGCGTTTTTAAGTTTTATAATACTAACTTCAAATCCATTCATCCGTGTTTTATCGGCTCCACCAGACGGTTTGGGCCTCAATCCAGTATTACAGGATCCTGCTTTAGCTTTGCATCCCCCTTTATTGTATATGGGATATGTTGGCTTTTCTGTAGCTTTTTCTTTCGCTGTTGCAGCTCTTTTGCTTAAGCGCTCAGATGCAGCCTGGGCGCGCTGGGTAAGGCCTTGGACATTGCTTTCTTGGGTGTTTTTAACGCTTGGAATATCGATTGGATCTTGGTGGGCTTACTATGAGCTCGGCTGGGGAGGGTGGTGGTTTTGGGATCCAGTAGAGAACGCTTCTTTTATGCCTTGGCTAATAGGAACGGCTCTTTTGCATTCTGCTTTAGTTATGGAAAAGCGCGAGGCGTTGAAAGTCTGGACTATACTGCTAGCTATTTTAACTTTTTCACTCAGTTTGCTTGGGACGTTTTTAGTGAGGTCTGGGGTGTTATCGTCTGTTCACTCTTTCGCTGTTGATCCTGAACGTGGTGTGTTTATTCTCTTAATCATGTTGACCTTCACAGGCGGCTCACTTGTTCTTTTTGCAGTTCGATCACATTCCATAAATGATAAGGGCGTGTTTACTGCAATAAGTCGTGAAGGTAGTTTGATACTAAATAATGTTTTGTTAGCTGCGTCTTGCGGTGCTATTTTGGTTGGAACGCTTTATCCTCTTGCCTACGAAATAGTGTCGGGAGGGGGTAAGATTTCTGTTGGCGCACCATATTTTGACTTAGTTTTTGGAATGCTTATGGTGCCGTTGTTAATGCTTTTACCTTTTGGACAGCTTTTAGCTTGGAAGCGTGGGGATTTTGTAGCCGCTGCGTACCGGTTAGCACCTGCTGGGGTAATAGCTCTGGCTGTGATTTTAACGGTGTATATGTCAAGCCAGCATAGTTTATGGCTTGCACCTATTGGCGTTGGTCTTGGTATTTGGGTTATGACTGGAACAACTCAGGAACTGTTTGCGCATATTATTAGATCTAAAACAACACTACACTGCACCTTTAGAAGGCTGGTCAATCTCAGGCGTTCGGTTTGCGGCACAACTCTTGCTCATTTTGGCGTTGGCCTTACTGTGGTAGGTGTTGTTGTAACGTCTACTTACAGAGTAGAGCATGTCTCGGTTATGGAGATTGGTGATCGAATGCAGGCTGCCGGGTATGATATAGTATTTGAAAAAACGCAAGAACAGGAGGGTCCTAACTATACATCAGTTGTTGGTCACTTTCCCGTTTATAAAGCTGGTGTGAAGATAGCTACCTTAAAACCTTCTAAACGCAGTTATGTCGTGTCTTCTAAAAAGACAACCGAGGCAGGTATACACGCAGCATGGTATGGTGATTTCTATGCTGTTTTAGGTGATGTGCAGAAAACGGGTGGATTTGTTGTACGTGTTTATTTCAATCCATTAGTGCGTTTGATATGGATTGGCGCGCTACTTATGTCTATAGGCGGCCTTGTTTCGTTGAGTGGTGGTCGTATTAATACTGGCACACCACGGTTAAAAAAGAGTGACAAGTTGGTGTCTGTATGATGAGAAGCATTCTGCATATTTTACATATTGCATCGACAACTAAATCAGCACTTGCTATAGCTGTGGTCATGATAATTTATACCACAGGCGCAGTCGCTCTAGATCCAGGCGAAATCTTAGACAATCCTGAGCTTGAATTGCGCGCTCGCAATTTATCAGCAGAATTACGTTGTTTAGTATGCCAGAATCAATCAATAGTTGATTCTAACGCGCCTTTAGCCCGTGATTTACGTCTTCTTGTACGCGAACGTATCACTATGGGTGACAGTGATGTAGAAGTTATCAAGTATATAGTAGATCGTTACGGTGAATTTATATTATTACGCCCGCCACTTGGTTGGCACACACTTTTTTTGTGGCTCTCGCCTTTGTTATTTCTTGCCTTTGGTCTTTCGCTCGCCTATTTTGCATCCAAACAGCAGAAAGGTCTTCAGATTACTGCTGATGGCCAAAATTTGGAACCTTTGACAGACACAGAGCAACAACGCTTGAAACGTATGCTTAACTTTGATTAACGCAATTTTTAGTATTCTGATCTGGTAAGTAGCATTATGAAATATAAAAGTAGCTTCAGATCCTGGTCTTGTTCTGTTGGTGACAATGAGCTCTAACATGTAGAAATTCAACTATTGCAAAGTCCCACATCTTTATTTGTTTTACCAGGTATTAATAATTGTGAGAAGTTAGACGATCTATATGCTGAAAGATCAAGTATAAAGTTAGGTCTTTCGAAGCTTCTATATTAATTTTATCAGAGACACTGATAGTTCAAAATACATTATACAACCACTTGGTTTGACTTCTGCATTGGCACTTAGATTTACAAAGTAATTTAGGCTTGTTAAGCTGACATTCTAATGTCGCATGATACGTAGGTAATAACGGTCTAATCGCAACGGCTTTCTAAGAATATGTAATACCATACTAACGCAAGGCAGGATAGGATTTGCATATAATGAAGAGTGAATTGTAGATTGTATCTTTCAAGTTATGACCAGTCGTCCTAGATTGTTAGGTCGCAATCCAAAGAATTCGTGTTTAACAATGACAACATCGGCCTCATTTATAAGATCTATCAGTTTGAGTTATTAGTACCGTTTCAATTAAATACGCGCCAGATAAATTAAAGGCTATGACTACAGTTTTCATTTATAGAGCCAACGCGTAGTATGCACAATTGAAATTAGAATACAGGATTAATCTGTTGTTTTTACTCAAAGCTAAAATTTGAGCGATGTTTAAAAGTTTTGGTTAGTGCATGGTAAAGGCTGTTGCACTCGATGTATTCGTGACTGCCAAATACATTGGTTACGAGTTCGAAAGCCCTTAACATTTACAACCTTTACGTATAAATGCTGTGATTTAAGATGTGCGATGTATTTATGAGGATGAAAATTTGAGGGCTGAAAGTCTGGTGTGATTTGTTTCACGCATATAATTAAAACGGGCTTTAAATTCAGAGGTAAAGCTACTTGCCTGTAGTATACCTTTAAGGTCACTGTACAAATGTAACTAGTAGCGAGATCAATATATCCTGTAAAGCTATGTCGATTTTTAGAGAGGTAAACGCATGAAACCGATGAATGCGATCAAGGCTAGCCTAATAGAGTTACAAACCGTCCGGCTTCGTTATGATCAGTTTGCTGCTACTATCATTATATGTTCTATGATAGTCTTATTTTTCGGACTTTCATTTGTTGCGAAAGCCCGGACTGGAGAAGTACAGGCACCTTCAACGTTTGCAGATCTTGTTGAGAAAGTGAAGCCTGCAGTAGTTAGCATACGTGTTTCTTCTAAAGGTGCGAAGCGCCTAAGCCAGAAAGAGGGTCGCCGTGGTCTTATACCATTTCCTGATTTGCCGCGTGACCATCCCCTAAATGAATTTTTTAGAAATCTGCCACGGGGCAATCAAAATGGTCCTGCTCCACAGAGGCGCTTAGCACAGGGTTCAGGCTTTGTTATTTCTGCTGATGGCTTTGTGGTAACTAATAACCATGTCATAAGAGGTGGTGATCAGATTATCGTGACATCTGAGGACGAGAAAAAATATGACGCAGAGCTAATAGGTAGTGATGCTCGTACTGATCTTGCTCTGTTGAAAATTAAGTCTAGCAAGTCGTTTCCATACGTTAAATTTGCTAAAGAGCAAAGCCGTGTGGGAGATTGGGTTGTTGCCGTTGGCAACCCCTTTGGTCTTGGTGGTACAGTTACAGCCGGTATTTTATCTGCGCAAGGGCGTGATATTGGTTCTAGTCCGTATGATTTTATTCAGGTTGATGCCGCGGTAAATCGTGGCAACTCAGGCGGGCCAACGTTTAACTTGAAAGGTGAAGTGATAGGTGTAAACACAGCGATTTATAGTCCTTCTGGTGGCAACGTCGGAATTGCCTTTGCCGTACCTTCTGCAACTGTGATAGACATTGTCGACCAATTGAAAAAAAATGGTTCTGTACAGCGTGGATGGCTCGGTGTTCGTATTCAAACGATTTCTGAAGATATCGCTGCCAGTCTCGGCTTGAACGAACAATATGGTGCATTGATAAGCGATGCGACTGCGGGTGGACCTGCAGAAAAAGCCGGCTTACGTTCAGGTGATGCCATTTTACAAGTCAATGGTAATAAAGTCCTAGATAGTCGAGATTTAGCTCGCAAGATTGCTGAATTTGCCCCAAACACTACAGTTAAGATAGCTATTAAGCGTGCTGGTGAGCAAAAGCTGATCATAGACGTTAAATTGGGTGCATTTCCCGGCAGCCGTGTTTCAAGCGCCCATACTGGATCAAAGCGGAATAATAAATCTTCAACATTAGTTAATTTGGGTCTTGATTTAGCGATTAGTCGTTCTGGTAAAGAGGGCATCAGAATTTTAGATGTTGATCCAGACTCCGATGCTGCTGAAAAAGGGGTTCGCCGAGGAGATATCATTCTACAGGTTAATAGCAAGAATGTCCAAACGCTTGCAGAAGTCGACAAGTTGGTCTCAACTGCTATGAAGCGCAAATCTAAAGCTTTGCTTATGACGCTCCAACGTGGTGACACTAAACTTTTCGTTGGTCTTAAACTTCGGAACGCTAACTTAAGGTAATCAGACATTTAGTGTTTGTATTATCTTGATATTAGTTTTTTTATAAATAGTTTCCATTCAGGTCTCCCGGCCTAGGTGCCGGGTGATCTGCTCTTCATTAGGTTTCGGTTGTGATTAGTCTAAGATATAATAAACACGATATAAAATTATATAAGTTCAGTTTTTATTTTAGCTTCTTAAGTAATACTTGGATATGTAAAACAACAAGCTAGCTCGGCTTTTTCGACACCATGAACTAGTGTTTGTGTAAGTTTTATGAGTTGCGGTTTAGAGGTGGAACAAAGATTTTTAAATCCTTAGCCATGATTTGGTATTATCAGTTGCGTATTCTTTCAAGGTAATGCAACAGGAGAAAACCGTGATCGATAATTTAAAGAAGTCTTTGTTTTCTCAAATTGTTGAATTGCCGCTTACTAATGCTGGAGCACAAAGAACTGCGCTCCTTGAGTATGTGTGTATGAGGTGTAACTCGTCATTAGAAAGGGCTGTTTTACAGAATAATAAAGTTCGTGAATTGTTAGCTGGAGTAGAAACTGGATCTCCTTATCTTACGACCTTAATACGGCAAGATCCTAAAAGATTTTTTCGTATTTTAGTGGCAGATCCAGTATCATATTTAACAAACCTGATAGACACGTTTAGTACAATGACGCGTTCTATTCCAGACTTTTCTAATTTTATGTCAGCGCTTCGTATTTTTAAAGCTGAAGCAGCTCTGCTCATTGCACTCGCCGATTTATGCGGTGTATGGTCAACAACTGAGGTAACCAAAGGTCTAACAAAAATTGCAGATACTGCAATTGATGAAATAGTTCGATATCTGTTTAAGTTAGCACAAGCTAGATCTCAGTGGTTGTCTGATGATAAGGATCCTGCCGCAAACTCAGGTTATTTTGTGCTTGCTATGGGAAAGCATGGTGCTTCTGAACTTAACTATTCTAGTGATGTTGATCTTATAATTTTTTACGATAAAAGTAAGATTAAATTATCAGATCCGTCAAAATCACAGAGTTTCTTTGTTCGTATAACTCGTGATCTTGTAAGGTGTTTAAGTGAACAGACAAGTAATGGTTATGTTTTTCGAACCGATTTGAGGTTGCGTCCCGATCCCCGTTCTACTGCACCTGCCATGTCAACTGTAGCAGCTCTACAATACTACGAGAGCTTTGGTCAGAATTGGGAACGAGCTGCTATGATAAAGGCCCGACCTGCGGCGGGTGATATTAAGGTTGGTAAAGATTTTCTTAGAGAATTGTCACCTTTTATGTGGCGAAAATATTTTGACTACAGCGCTATTGCAGATGTTCATGCTATGAAGCGACAAATACACGTACATCGCGGTTTTAATAAAATTGCTGTGGCAGGTCATAACATTAAAGTTGGACGTGGTGGTATTAGAGAGATTGAGTTTTTCGTACAGACTCAGCAATTGATTGCAGGTGGCCGTCAGCCAGCTCTAAGAACGCGCCAAACATTGGGTGCTCTCGAGCAACTCTTCAAATTCAATTGGATTAAAGCGCACATTCGAGATGATCTAACAACGGCCTATTGTTTTTTACGGCGTTTAGAACATCGCATTCAAATGATTGCTGATGAACAAACCCATGAACTTCCAAAAGATCTTGAGCACCTTGAACGCTTGGCCCACTTTGCAGGATACGAAACTGTTGATGCTTTATCCGAGAATGTCTTGGCACACATGAAAATTGTCCAAACACACTATTCTGCACTTTTTGAAGACATGCCACAACTTAGCGGATCTGCAACAAATTTAGTTTTTGCGGGTGAAGAAGATGACCCTGAAACAGTCTCGGCGCTTAAGGATATGGGATATCAACGTCCGTCACAAACTATTGCTATTGTGCGCGATTGGCATCGCGGACATTACGAAGCTGTGCGTTCTGAAAAAGCACGAGAGCGGCTAACAGAACTTCAGCCTATTATAGTCGAAGCTCTATCAGACACAATCGATCCAGATACAGCGATTGTTGCGTTTGACCAGTTTCTTAAACGATTACTCGCTGGGGTTCAATGGTTCGCCCTGTTAAAGGCAAATCCAGAATTGCTAAAGCTGATCGTGACTATTGTCGGTAGTGCTCCCCGTCTTGCAAAAATACTGAGCCGCAGACGCGGGCTTATGGACGCTGTTCTTAGTAACGTTTCAGCAATAGATGAGGTTTCAAAACTTATAGCTAGAGAATTGCGAACAGCGAAAAGTTACCATGATGTTTTAGATCGAGCCCGCATCATAGGTAGCGAGCAGATGTTTTTGATTTGTGTCAGAGTATTAACGGAAGTGATGAACGCCGAACAAGCGGGTAAAGCTTTTACAATTTTGGCTGAGGAGCTAACACGGCAGCTTCAGGATACCGTTTTAAAAGAATTAGCCACACATCATGGTAAGCTTTCAAGTGGTGGTATCAGTCTTATTGCAATGGGTAAAATGGGCGGTCATGAGATGATGGCGTCTTCAGATCTTGATCTTATTGCAATTTACGATTCTAATGTTCTTGATGCATATTCAGATGGTGCGCGACCTCTTTCAATTAGTCACTATTATTCAAAGTTTACGCAACTGTTAATTAATGCATTCACAACGCCTACTAAGGAAGGCATACTTTACAAAGTTGACATGCGCTTAAGACCATCGGGGCAAAGAGCACCTATTGCTACTGAGCTGTCGGGTTTTATAGATTATCAGCTAAATCATGCTTGGACATGGGAGCATATGGCGTTAACGCGCGCACGAGTGGTATCAGGTTCCAAAAATCTTAGGATAAAAATAGAGTCAGTTATCAGGGCCTTGCTTGTTATCCCACGAGATCCACAAAAGACTAAACAAGACGTTCGTAAGATGCGTGCTTTAATAGAGGCTGAAATGGGAACGACGAATTTATGGGATATAAAATATAAACGCGGGGGACTGATTGACATTGAGTTTATATCACAGTACCTACAACTTATACATGCACATAAGCATCCTGATGTGCTTGATGCCAACACACAACATGCGATTCGAAAACTTCATCAACATAAATTAATTGATAATACCACTGCAACGACTTTGCTTGAAACACATGCTTTGTTACAATCTGTGGGACAAGTGACACAGCTCTGCTTTGAGGGTGCTTTCAAACCTGAGAAAGCACCCGACGGATTAAAAAAACTGCTTGCGCATGCTTGTGGTCAGTTAAATTTTGATTTATTGGAGACTAGAATGCTAGAGACTATGCGAGCCAGCGCCAAGATATTTAATATGATTATTGATGAAGATTAACTGTATCTATAAGATTAGTTCATATCTATCTTGAACTTAGAAATTGAGATTTAACTAATATCTAATGAGGCCATTTCTAATAACTATTTTGATTCGTGATAATAAAATCGTCTTTTTGATCTAAATAATATTAAGAAGTGATGCAAAAAACTAGTTATAAAGCCTAAAATATTAACGGATTTAGTGTAAACAGAAATATGTCAAGAAAAAAGTTGTCCTCAACTAGAAAATAGGCTACTTATGTATTGAGCTATTATAATTTTTGTTAAAGTTCATTGTTACTTAGCTTCGATTGTTTAGAAGTTCGGCCAACAATTTAGGTTGGTATAGATATACGATCATAAAACTAGGGCTATTATTTTCATGAACTTTAAACGTTGTTCCACATAACATTACAGGGGTATAGCTCAGTTGGTAGAGCGGCGGTCTCCAAAACCGTAGGTCGCGGGTTCAAATCCTGCTGCCCCTGCCAAACAAGGCGTTTAATTTATCAACAATGCGTCTATTGGATGTTTGAGTCTAATGAATAACCAAGTTGTAAGAGAAATAAAGTTTTGATGACGTTGCCTAATCCCTTTAGATTTGCCCAGCAAGTACGGCAAGAGATCAAAAAAGTAACTTGGCCCACACGTAGAGAGACGCTCATAACTGCTGTCGCAGTGCTGTTAATGGTGGTGCTGTTTTCGTTATTTTTTATGGTTGTAGACCAAGTCTTGGGGTATTTGATATCCTTGATTTTACAGATCAGGATTTAGGCTTTCTCTTTTGCTAGGTCTTGTCGGTTGGTGGCGGTTTTTTTGAGACAGGAAGAAATTTAAGAGCATGGCTAAGTGCTGGTATATCGTGCATGCTTACACAAACTTTGAAAGAAAAGTAGCTGACGCTATTAT
>JABSQE010000088.1 GCA_013214245.1 Hyphomicrobiaceae bacterium | reverse complement strand
TGGCCCGGTAACGTGCGCGAGTTGGAAAACCTCATTCGTCGTATCTCCGCCATTTATCCACAGGAAAAAATAACTGCCACCATTATTGAAACTGAGCTGGCAGAGACAGGCAAAGAACTTGGGGGGCAGCTAGACCAGACAGAAAATTTTGAACTCGTCGATATTATTGAGCGCTATATGTCTAGGTATTTTGCTGGATTTGGGGACGAGTTGCCACCACCACGTTTATATGATCGTATTATACGTGAAGTAGAGGCTCCGCTTATTTCAGCTGCACTGTCTGCCACACGTGGCAACCAAATCAAAGCTGCAGAATTGCTCGGCCTTAATCGTAACACACTGAGGAATCGTATTAGAACACTCAACATTCAAGTCGTTAAAACACCATCTCATAAATAACATGTCGATAAATTTCTCGAAATTGTCGTTTTATAAACACAAATCAACTTAAATTTATTAATTATTAAAGTAAAGCGAGGCTTTGTGCATTGCTAATCTACATTAAAATGTATTTACAGCAGCTTTAATGCGACTGACTGATGAAAAGCTACTACAGTATTCTTAAAACTAAGACTATTTACGACTTGGCCACAGTTATACAGTCAATGCCATCAAACCCTCTGCTCGTTCCATACAGATTGATTAGGAGTATTAAACTGTCTGAGGAAGAGATATCTCCACAAGGGACTGAAGTTGACTGTTTGCAAATCGCAGAGGCAGAAAGTCCGGCATTTAGCATCGGCCTTGTGGTTGTAACACTCTCACTTATTTCTGGCCTTGCAACTTATTTTATACTCACAGGCCTAACGCCTATAGTACCACACAGCTCTGTGGTTCTGACGGTGCTTTTAACTAATGTCTGTATGATAATTGCTATGATTGTTGTTATTTCATGGCCTATCGGGAAGCTCTGGCGTGCCTGGCAAGATAGGGTTCCGGGAGCGCGATTGCATGGTCGTATAGTTGGCCTTTTCAGTATTATTGCAGCAATTCCAGCGATACTTTTAGCAATCGCTGCAACGACTACTTTTTCACGTTCTTTGGATGGTTGGTTTTCTGTTAGAACGCGACAAATTATAGAAAACTCTCTTAATATTGCTAATGCTTATTTACTTGAGCATGGCCAAGTAATTCGGACCGATATCATAAACATGGCTAAAGATCTTGATGATGTTGCACAATTAGATGGAGGAAACGAACAAAAATTTCGAGCGCGTGTCTTTTTTCAAGCTGGTCTAAGGGATCTTCCTGTAGCATATGTTATTAATAGTGCGGGGACACCGCTTGTTGCTGCAATTGAAAATAAAAATATACCGTACATAGCTCCTCCACAAAAAATTATCCAGCTTGCATCTCAAGGACGAGTGCCTTTACTCATGCCGCACGATTCCTACCGCGTAGCAGCTATTATTAAGTTGTCTAATTATGAAGACTTTTTTCTGTTTGTGGCCCGTGGCGTAAGTCCGAAGGTAATGCACCACTTGCGGCAAACTCAGGCTAGCGTGAAAGAATATCAACAATTGAGACGCCGTCGCGGTGGATTGCACGCAGCGCATGCGCTTATGTATTTTATGATTTCGTTGACATCTTTATTGGCGGCGATCTGGGTGGGCTTTTGGTTTGCTAGCCGATTTGTTGCTCCAATCCGTCGCTTAATAATTGCGGCTCAGGCTGTGTCAACCGGAAATCTTAAAGTGCATCTACCAGAACGTCGTGGTGAAGGCGACTTACGAAGATTATCGCAAACTTTTAATACCATGACATCCGAGTTAAAAATGCAACGCGATGCGCTAGTTAAAGCTAACGAACAGCTTACAGAACGACGAATTTTTATGGAAGCTGTTTTATCTGGAGTTTCTGCAGGTGTTCTGAGGCTTGATGAGCATGGTGTTGTTATTCTTGCAAATTGTTCAGCTGAAAAGCTTTTAATGGGTAAAGCATCCATACTTCACGGGCAATTGCTATCCTCTACTGTTCCAGAGTTTGCTACTGCCATTTTAGAATTAGAACAAAACGCTGGTCATATGCGTGGTCAGCAGAACGTTGTTGTTACCACTAATGAGGGAGAACGTATCTTTGCCGTTCGACTGACACGTAAAGACGGCGAAAGTCACAGCGGTGCTATTGTTACATTCGATGATATTACCGATTTAGTTAGTGCGCAACGCACGTCAGCATGGGCTGATATCGCTCGCCGTATTGCGCATGAGATAAAAAATCCGTTAACTCCTATACAGCTATCTGCAGAACGCATTCGTAAGAAATACGGTAAAATCCTCACAGAAGATAGAGAAGTTTTCGACAAGTGCACCGAAACGATTATTCGCCAAGTTGGTGATGTCTCACGCATGGTTGATGAATTCTCCTCGTTTGCACGCACACCAAAAGCAAAAATGGAAGCTCAGGACCTACGTAATGCGGTAAAAGATTCCGTTGTTCTCTTTCAAATGAGCTCCACTGATGTCAAATTCGAAATGAAATTCCCTAACCATAAAGTAATGGCTATGTTTGATCGTCGCTTAATTTCACAAGCAATGACAAATCTGATCAAGAATTCTTTTGAGGCTGTTAAGTGTTATGCCGGACTAAAGAAGAAAGAACTAGATTTTGAAGGACGTGTTATTGTGCAAATGGGTGTGACAGGGAAAAACGTGGTGATTGAGATTTCCGATAATGGCACAGGACTGTGCAAACAACATCGCTCACGTCTTTCAGAACCTTATGTCACTACGAAATCAAAAGGTACAGGTCTTGGTTTGGCGATTGTTCAGAAAGTTATCGAGCAGCACGGAGGTGTATTGCATCTTGAAGATGTATCTGCGAGCAGCCCATTCATGCACGGAGCTTTAGTACGAGTGATGTTGCCGCTGTATTTCTCTGATGATGATAACGATGATGTGCAATAAGTAAGGGCTGCGATCGCCAGTACGTAAAAATGGTAGGTGATAACTGTAGAAACAAATAAGAGAGGGACTGATTAATGATTTCTGACATTCTTGTTGTTGATGATGAGGCAGATATTCGCGAACTAGTCTCCGGCATATTGGAAGATGAAGGCCATGCATGCCGTCTAGCTCGCGATAGCGATGAGGCTTTGCTGGCTATTGAGGCACGCAAACCACATCTTGTTTTCTTAGACATTTGGCTGCAAGGAAGTCGGTTGGATGGTTTAGAAGTACTGTCAATCATTCGGAAAGTTCATCCCGATTTGCCCGTTGTTGTGATCTCTGGTCACGGTAATATCGAAACTGCGGTCACAGCGATAAAACGTGGCGCTTATGATTACATTGAAAAGCCGTTCAAAGCAGACCGCTTGTTGCTAGTTACTATGCGTGCACTTGAAGCATTACAGCTTCGACGTGAAGTTCAACATTTAAAGGATCGTTCGCCGCAAAACAGTGATATTATTGGGAAGTCATCTGTTATAAACGCTTTGCGCACCCAAATAGAAAAAGTAGCACCCACGAATAGTCGAATTCTCATTCGTGGTGGTTCTGGAAGCGGAAAAGAATTGGCTGCTAGATTTTTGCACGCCAGTTCAGCACGATCAGATGGATCTTTTGTTGTTTTGAATGCTGCTGCAATGGCGCCTGATCGTGTTGAAGAAGAGCTTTTCGGTATTGAAGCTAATACAGGAGGAGCACGAAAAGTTGGCGCGTTAGAAGAGGCTCATGGTGGTACTTTATATATTGATGAGGTCGCTGATATGCCTCTGGAGACCCAGGGCAAGATTCTACGTGTGCTTGTAGAGCAAAAATTTTTACGAATTGAGGGTGTGCAGAAAGTTTCGGTTGATGTACGTATCATTTCATCTACTGCTCACAATTTAGAGCAAACAATGGCTGATGGACGCTTTCGTAAGGACCTTTATCATCGTCTTAATGTTGTTCCGCTACGTATACCCTCGCTGGCCGAGCGCTGCGAGGATATTCCTTTACTTGTTGAACACTTTATCCAGCAAATTACTGAATCATCTGGCCTAGCAACACGTATTATAGGTGAAGATGCTATAGCCATCTTGCAAGGGCATGATTGGCCTGGTAATGTTCGAGAGTTGCGCAATAATATAGAGCGCCTAATGATAATGGCGGGGGGCTCTGCAGACACAACCATTACAGCTGAGATGTTGCCGGATGAGATAAGCTCCAACGTACCACTAACTGGGAATAATGGATCTGAGCTTCTGATGTCATTACCTCTAAGAGAAGCACGCGAGATTTTTGAACGCGATTATCTGTTATCACAAATTAGTCGTTTTGGTGGAAATATTTCGCGTACAGCTGAATTTGTTGGTATGGAACGCTCGGCGTTGCATCGTAAGTTGCGAGCACTCGGTGTAAGTTCGGACCAACGTGCCGCAAATATGCAATCTGGATCATAACTATTTGAGCAAAACACTCTCCCAGAATGTTAAAGCAGATTACAAAACATGTTTAAGTCTGTACCAAACACAGTAGCCTTATCTTATAAGCAATACTCCATTTTACAATTCCCAACATATCACTATCGTGCCTTTGGATTCTTGCATTTCGAGCTTGAATCCGAAAGCGCCAGTAAACTGTTACGAATGAAATGCACTTATGAAGTGTTTTTTTGAGTATTCACAGATCAAGTCTAAATTTGATAAAATTTAAATTGTAAAGCTACAATTGATTTTACTTGCAGGGCATGATCTATCAGAGTCAATGGTATATACATACAACCCCTATTTAAATTTAGACCTAGCAGATACGAATGCTGGAAGTGTATCTGCAATTTTATCTGTATAGGGAAAACAGATAGAGACCATTTTACACTGTTAAAATTGTTAGTGGTAAATAATTAGCATTCTGGCTCTAATTTCATAATTTTAGAGATTACTTTGCAGATAGTCAGTTAAAAAATCATGAGATTTAGATTTATTGACGTCTTAATTGTCATATCGGCTTGCGTGTATCGCTAAAGCACCGTATTATTAAAACACAATTTATTCTACAATTGTACATAGCATCATTTAAGAAATTTGTTTGGAGGGCACCCTTGCCATGAGCGTGCGCCGCTTGCATCCTAACCAGCCAAAAACATTTGCTTTTACGCCGCAAAATAGTGCTTGGGCACAAGAGACAATTGCCAAATATCCAGATGGCAAGCAAGCTTCCGCTGTTATTCCTCTCCTGTGGCGAGCACAGGAACAGCACTACGGTTGGCTGCCAGAGCCTGCAATACGTGTTGTTGCTGATATGTTAGAAATGGCGTACATTAGAGTTTATGAGATAGCAACTTTTTACACCATGTTTCAGTTACAACCCGTGGGCAAGTTAGCACACATTCAAGTTTGCGGCACTACGCCATGCATGTTGCGTGGTGCGCAAGATTTAGTTGCTGTTTGTAAGCGTAAAATTTCCACTCAACCACATATTTTATCTGAAGATGGTAATTTTTCTTGGGAAGAGGTAGAGTGTCTAGGGGTTTGTGCCAATGCGCCTATGGTTCAGATTTGGAAAGATACTTATGAAGATTTGACACCAGATCTGCTCGAAACTATTCTGAATGGATTTGCTTCTGGCACCCCACCAAAGGCTGGCTCGCAGATTGGTAGAATTGCTTCAAGCCCATCTGCAGGTTTTACAACCCTTACAGATAAAACTATTTATGCCGGCAATTCAGGCTCAAACCAGGAAAGTTGACAATGCTTGCAGATAAGGATCGCATCTTTACCAATATTTACGGAACACGTGAAATTAGTTTAAACGGTGCCTTAAAACGTGGTTCGTGGGACGGTACTAAGGAAATAATCGAGTTAGGTCACGAAGATATTATTGAACGCATCAAGGAATCTGGTTTACGTGGTCGGGGTGGGGCTGGGTTTCCAACTGGCATGAAATGGTCTTTCATGCCCAAAAGTGATCCTCGCCCCTCTTATCTTGTAGTCAACGCTGATGAATCTGAACCTGGATCTTGTAAAGACCGTGAAATAGTCCGGCATGACCCGCACCATCTTATTGAGGGTTGTTTGATTGCCTCCTTCGCTATACGTGCCCACACCTGTTACGTGTATTTCAGAGGAGAGTACATTCGTGAACGAGAAGCTTTCCAGCGTGCGGTCGATGAGGCCTACGCTGCGGGCTTAATAGGAAAAAACAATAGACACGGTTGGGACTTTGATCTTTATGTTCATCACGGTGCTGG
>JABSQE010000087.1 GCA_013214245.1 Hyphomicrobiaceae bacterium | reverse complement strand
TACCATCACCAAAGCCGGCTTGCCGCTGTCTATAGGAGAGCCAGCAATCAATCCTGCACCTCGTAGAATGATTCAACAATCAGTGGCAGATATAGGTCAGCGGTTAGATACCATTTGCAACGATCTTGAAATTGAAATATCCGTTCCAGATGGTATTCAATTAGCAAAAAAAACCTGGAACCCAAAGTTAGGTATTATCGGTGGTATCTCTATACTTGGAACAACTGGAGTTGTGCAACCGTTTTCTTGTGCAGCTTGGATACATTCAATTCATCGATGTATCGATGTTGCCCGAGCCAACGGGCTAAATCGAATTGCGGCAAGCACAGGCTCTACTTCAGAAATTGCGGTCAGCACCTATTACAACCTACCTAATATAGCACTCATCAACATGGGTGACTTTGCTGGTAGGATGCTTAAGTATTTGCGTAATAATCCAGTACCAAACATTATTATAGCTGGGGGTATTGCCAAGATATGCAAACTTGCACAAGGTCATTATGATTTGCACTCGACTCGAAGCCAAGTTGATTTTCAATGGTTGTCTGAACGTTCTATATCACTTGGCGCATCTAAGAATTTAGCAGATGACATTGCTAAATCTAACACTGCAATAGATGCATTTGATATATGTTGTTATGGTCAAATTCCCATAGCTTCTAATGTAGCCACGTTCGCTCAAAAATTCGCTAAAGATATCTTAAACATCTCTGATACTAATGTAGACGTTATGATTGTAGATCGCACTGGTAATATAATTGCCAATACTGATGTTAACTGCTTATAAACTGGTATGTAAATAGAACCGTTTATGTCAAATACGATGTAAATTCACCCAAGTGCCGACCTCTCATCACGATAGCATTGTCTCAAATATCTTCCTACACGCGCAAAAATTAAGACAAAGTACCGTAGCAGAGAAATAACTACCACCACTCCAAGCGCTCCTAAAAGCTTATCTTTGAGGAGTTCTGATGATTTGACTGTTGATTCTAATCCTGACCAATCTACAATAAAATATAAAGACACTGAATAAAGTATGGCAAATTTCATACTATCTTCGTATGCATCTTTTAAATTGGGATTAATGTTTTTAAAAATATATTTTTTCCGTCCTTTGCTACCCGATTCAAACCACCAAACATTAAATCGGCGACTTAATATCATTAAAGCAATTACTACGATAAAGCTGTTATATAATGTCCACATTATAAAGGCAGAAAGCATTCCAGCTCGTTGATAAATATGAGATGTATACACATAAATCAAAAGTAAAAGCATAAAAAAGTAAACCGCCCCCACTATTGGATGGTTAGTAATTATAGTTTTGGAATATGGATGAGACATTTTGTATCTTCGTGCATTTAAAATATAAGCTACAACGATGACTGCAGAAGAAAAACAAACGAGATGATCGGGAAAACTAATAATAAATTTAGTAGCAGCGAGCTTAAAAAGCTGAAGACTGCTTTCGCTATCCGTTTGATAAAATAGTATTTGCGAGATTTTACAAAGACTCAACGAACCAGCTCTCATCTTCTTATGAAGATCCAGATCACAAGCTAATCCCAGGTAATCGGTTTCTATAATTACGGCAACAGTAAGTGACGCAGCAAAGTTTGTTAGCAGAGAAAGCAAAATCATTGAGATCAGCAACCGTCCAGCAGGATATTTTTTTTTATTACCACTAAACAGATTAGCAGCCATGGTACGATGCATAGTTCTTGGCACTAAAAAAACAACCATTCGAATTACCATGTGGACTGGGGCAAATATAAAGTAATTCGCAAATCTATGCGAAGATGCAGCAAAAATTAACTCAGGCATGAACATTTGTCCGATATACGTGCTAATAATGCCAACTAGCGAAGCATGTATTGGCCCGTATATCATCGCTATAGCGATTGTCCCGGAAAAATCAAATAGCAGGATGTTATCAGTTAGCTCGGAAGTAAGAATTCCCAGTAAATTTATGAAAATACAAACAGAAACTAGTATCAGAGATTTTATTGCAGATATGATCACCAATTTATGTTGAGGATGAGCATCCACTTGAAACGCTTCTTTTAACACTCTTTTCATAATTAGTTGATGCTCTAATAGTTAATTATAACATCATATTCAGAATATAAACACCAAACTATTAGAAGAATTTTTAGTATTCATTAGGTAATAGGGCTTATTGCTCACGCGAATAGAATACCCTGAATATTAGATACAATTTTTAAAGAGCGCCTCTTCGGTCGACTGTTTTATTATATGCTTAGTTAGGGCGTTACAATAAACAAATTTATCGGTTTCCATATTCGCCAATTAATATTTCATTCGCATAATGCATTACACAGTAGTACAGATATTTATCAAACAGAACAGTTGAAAATGTTTAATCTAAATTATCTCTGCACGTAGGCTCTGTTGTCAAATATCTAAGACAAAAAGAATTACCTTAGTAATATCTTGTTAACTATGTCTGCAGATTTAACTGAACCACTAGTCCCTCAATAGACTAGTTTTTTAGAGCTAACAATAACCCAGTCTTAAGGAAATTAATTTGACTGATACCAAATTAAAAAATAATTATGCAAACACTTGTTTTAATACGTTAGTATTAAAGTCAAAGGTAATAAAAATCAACCTTTGACGAAACAATCCAAGCCAGATTCAAGAATTTTCTTGCATAACTTTTTTGAAGACTCCTTGTTGGGCCAGTATTTTATTCGAACGTGATAAAATTCACCCATGTTGCCGATAGGTTGCAATTCAACTTCAGGCACAAGACCTTGGAGTAGACTGACGTAATCTCGGGCAACTCTCCGGGCAAGTATAAGTGCCATGATTTTACTTCTTAGTGATGCAATTTGAACAACATAGACTTTTTTAGCACCTGAGACTTGTACTGACTTGCTCGAAACAACGTTAAGATTGAACGATGTTTGGGTGTTTTGACTCCAAGAGGTGGAAGCAACCTTAGAAGGACTTGCGAGAAGCTTCTTAATTTTTATAGAGCTCGGCAATGGTGGGTATACGTTATCGCTATCTTTTACTTGGTTTTCAACCTTATCAACTATTCTCACTTTCCAAATTGAACTCTGACGCGCCATATCAGATTCCTTCAAACGTGACGTGGCTTTTGAAGAGTATATACCAGAGCTATCAATTCCTAAAGCACTATAAGCTGCGTCGCGTGCTTTAAAAGCTTTTTCACGGTATGTTTTGGGGAGTGCATCTTTAAGCCAAAGGGCGCTGTTTAAATCAGAAATAGCATCTGCTGGTTGCTTTAATAGAAGGAACGCTTTAGCTCGATAAAATAGCATTCTTGCTGTCTGATCAATGCTAAGCTCGCCAGAATTTAATGCGCGTGAAAAGGCCATAATAGCATCCTCTGGCGCCTGAGCATTTAGAGACGCATAACCAGAACTCAAAAGCTGCTGTACTCCTTTGAGCGTAGTAAGATCTTTATTCTTTGACACCTCCTGAGATGCTGCAGCTGTGAAATTTATAGTACAATTGTATATCAAAAGGAGTAAAAAAAAATACAATCTGTAAGTTTTTGACGCCATAGTAATCTCGTTGTAGCTCAGACGCAGTTTTTAAAGAAAAAATGCGCTGCTATTAAAAAAAATCAGTCAGATAAAGTCTTTATTCATTAAAAATTGCATTTTCAGAGATGTACGTGCAGTTGCAGAGCGAGCGAAATATAGGATGAAATAAATTCAGTTATTACTATCCGCTATTCGACCGTCACAGATTTCGCAAGATTTCTTGGCTGGTCAATATCAGTCCCCATTATAACGGCTGTGTGATATGCAATGAGCTGTACCGATACTGCGCAAAGTAAAGGCATCACGCATGGATGAGCTTTTGGTATAGGTAGATGTGCCAACAATTCACATCCTGCTTCATCAGAATTAGCATCTGATACAAAAACGATACGGCCTCCGCGAGAAGCTATTTCCTGCATGTTAGACACGGTCTTGTTGAATAATTTATCTTTTGGAGCGAGAACAATAACCGGTATTTTCTCGTCAACAAGCGCAATAGGGCCATGTTTTAACTCTCCCGCAGGATAACCTTCGGCATGGATGTAAGAGACTTCTTTAAGTTTCAAGGCACCCTCGAGGGCAACTGGACAATTAATTCCACGGCCAAGATATAGAACATTGCTAGCTTTGGCCAATTCATAAGCAAGATTGTTAAAAGGTCTTTCATCACTAAGCATGGCCGCAATTAGATTAGGAGCATCAACCAATCCAGAGATTATCTCTCGTTCATTGAATTTAGTTACATTTTTTTGGCTTTTTGCCAACATCAAGCAAAAGCAAGCGATCGCAGAGAGTTGACACGTGAAGGCCTTGGTAGATGCAACGCCAACCTCTGAACCGGCTAATGTTGGTATTACCACATTAGATTCTCTTGCAATAGTCGAAGTATGCACGTTAACAACAGAGGCGACGGTCTGATGTTTTGCTTTAAAGTAACGCAGTGCAGCTAATGTATCAGCAGTTTCACCTGATTGTGATATGAACAGAGCGAGACTGTTAGGTGATAAAGGCGGCTCTCTGTAGCGCAGCTCAGAGGAGAAATCTACCTCTACTGGTATACAGGCATAACGTTCAATCCAATATCTTCCGACTAATGAAGAGTAAAAGGATGTTCCACAGCCAGAAATAATAATACGATCTATGGTACTTAAATCAACTCCGATATCAAACGGGTGCAGCTTCAGTTCAGCTTTATCGATGTAATTTGACAACGTACGGCTAATAACCTCAGGCTGCTCGTGTATTTCTTTATGCATGTAGTGGCGGTGATTTCCTTTACCCATCTGAAAATTACATACTTCTAGTGCAGTTACAGATCGTTGGACAACTTCGTCATTACTGTCGCGAATAATGGCATTTTTACTAGATATGACAGCCCAATCACCTTCTTCTAGATATGTGACAGCCGAAGTAAATGGAGCTAGCGCAATTGCATCAGAGCCGATGTACATAGCCGTATTACCGTGACCAATCGCCAAAGGGCTACCACGTCGAGCTGCGATCATTATATCCTCGTCTGTTGAAAAAATAATACCGAGCGCAAAAGTCCCTTTTAGTCGTTTAAGTGCTCGACCTACGGCATCAACGATCCCCGCACCATGACGTATGTAGTAGCTGATCATGTGCGCGATGGTCTCTGTGTCTGTCTCTGTGTAAAAGATACACCCTGCTTTTTCTAATTCACTTCGTAATTCACGGAAATTCTCGATTATCCCATTATGAACTACCGATACGTCTTCGTTCATATGTGGATGAGCATTACGTTCTGTTGGCCGGCCATGAGTTGCCCAACGAGTGTGTCCAATACCTGTTGAACCTTTTAGAGGGCTATTATGTATTAGTGAGATCAAATTCTTTAGCTTACCGTTGGCACGCCTACGATCCATACGCCCGTTGTAGACTGTTGCTATACCGGCTGAATCATAACCTCGATATTCTAAACGTTCCAACGATTTGATTAAATCATCTGAAACAGAGTTTTCTCCTATAATACCGATGATGCCGCACATGATTACCTCTATGAATTCTCAGCTTCGTGTATTTTCCAGTTGTAGTTTTCTGCTATCACTAAGGGTATGGTACTCACAACGACACTCTAACTTAATATCAGATTGATACTCGAAACCACAAAGTTTGGAGCGCTAGATTGCAATTCCGCATTATTATTGCATTAATTTATTACTGTAAGACCAAAATAGCGGTTAATGACCAAGCAGCTTTACCTTTTTCGCTGGATTGTAAATTGAAAATAGTCTTCGCAGGTCTTAACTCCTAACAAACGGTGACCTTCAGAAGTGCAAAGAGCGGGAAAATCGTCTAAAGATCCGGGATCGGTAGTAAGTACTTCAAATATGTCATCTGCTAAAGCTTCACGCAACGCCTTGTGAGCTCTCAGGACAGGAATTGGACAATTTAATCCTCGAACATCAAGTTTTTTTTTAGTCATACTTAATCCTCTCTTCGAGCACGTTTTTATCATAATTACTAGAACAAACTTAATCGTAATAATTTTTGTCAAAAATTTTACAGCCATTGCATTTTTCTTACGAGTGTTTCAAAAATGCGTCATAAGAATCCTACGTTCTAGGTTATTACTTGTTTATATTAAATCTGAGCACTGAAAACTTTACATCAAGTTTTGCATTTTAAGCATTAATCTAAACGCTTTGTATCGCCAATGTCAGAACCATATGAAAAACGTTGCATTCGCTTAACGTTCGGACTTGAAAAGCTTGGACTTTTAGCTTTACGTGTGCCATTTGTCTCGCTAATTGCGATTATTTTCACTTGCATACTGGCAACGCTAGGTTTTATGCAGTTGCGGGTTGACGATTCTCTTTCTGAATTATTTCGCACAAACAGCGAAGAATACCAAATATACGAGACTATAGACCGCCGTTTCCCATCTAGTGAGTATGACGTCCTGGCAGTCGTAAATGGCGAGGCTCTTTTAAGCCGCGAAGGTTTGCATGCTATAATCAATGCTGCTATGGAACTACAGTTAATTCCAGGTGTTGACGGTTTGATTTCTATGCTTTCTGCACGACAGAAGCCTGATATTCATGGCTATTCAGCACCGATTGTGCCAAATAAGTTGCCTGATGATGAAACTGAATTTCAAAACATTGTTGTTAATCTGCGTTCTAATGAGGTCGTTAAAGGTAAATTTCTATCTGATGATGGACAGCTAGCACTTATAGTAATGTCCCTAAAGCGTGACGTGGTCGCTGAAAGGGGTGCTAAAGAAATCATTGACAACATTCGTCGTACTGCAAGCGCAGCTCTTTCAGACACAGAACTAACTGTTCAGTTTACTGGAGCTCCGGTGATGCAGCTTGAAATTCGCAGTGCCGTAGAGCGAGATCAACTTATTTACAACGGTTTAGGGTTTGCGTTAGGAGCTTTAACTGCCTATCTGTTTTTTCGCAGGTTATCTTTGACTATTCTTGTGGTGCTAGGGCCGACTATTGCTATTTTATGGACGCTGGGTGTTATTGGTAGTTTAGATTTTCGACTTAACATGTTTATTAATGTGCTGACACCACTTATTTTGGTGTCGGGCTTTTCAGACTCAATGCATCTGGTGTTCGCCATTAGACGGAATATTTTGGCTGGAAAGGACCGCATGACCGCGGTACGTAATGCTATACGCGAGGTGGCACCTGCTTGCTTGCTAACTGCTATGAATGCTTCATTAGCTCTGTTATCATTTGTTTTCGCTGAAACAGCCTTAATTAAAACATTTGGCATAGCTGCCATTATGGCGGTTGGAATTTCGTATTTAGCAGTTGGTGTTGTTGTTCCTACACTGGCGGTCTTCTTAGTACGTTGTGAACCGTCGCACGAGCACTACGAGGCAGAAGATAATTCTGCTATGAGATTTCTTAAGTTAATAACAGAAAATATTGTCAAAAAAGTAGCCTCTTCGCCAACAAGATGGTTTGCCGTAGGGGTCATTACAGTAGGGCTTACTGGTTTCACCTATTTTCAGCTGGAGCCCAGATATCGCTTGGCTGATCAAGTTCCAGATAAAGAACAAGCATTAAAGGCTACAGCTCATCTTGATACTAAACTCACTGGCACCAATCCTATACACATAATGATAGAGTGGTCGACCAAAGCAAGCATTTACGACGACGAAACGATTTCCGTGATTGCAGCTGCCCATAATGTACTTGAAAAACAAGCCGGCTTGGGAAATGTTTGGTCACTTGAGAGTCTTCGCCAATGGTTAGCATCTGCAGGCGATACTAGGACTGAGACGATCAAAGGTTATGTGCGCATTCTACCTACTCATCTACAAGCACGCTTTCTTTCTAAAGACAAGAAAGCTACTCTGGTAACTGGCCGCTTGCCAGATATAGATGCTAGCGATATCTTGCCACAAGTTAAGCTCATAAACAACGCTTTACAGCCTATTCGCCAAGCAAACCCAGATTATACGATTTCAGTTACAGGTCTCTCTGTAATATCAGCTCAAAATTCCAGCAAACTAATCAGTGAGTTAAATTTAGGTTTGGTTGGTGATATGTTTATAATTTTCATCTTTCTTGGAATTGCTCTTCGCTCTATGTTAGTATGTTTTGCTAGCATACTTCCATCACTGTTTCCTATTTTCGTGACGGGAAATATGCTTTGGTTGAAAGGTGACGGGTTGCAATTTGCCTCTATTATCGCTATTACTGTAGCTTTTGCGCTAGCAATAGATTCCACGATTCATTTTCTAAACCGTTATCGTTTGGAAGAATTGCGACTTGGGTCTGGTGCTAATCACGAAGAGATCTTAACTAACAGTATACACCAAATCGGACCTGCGATTGTAATAACAACAATTGTATTAACTCTTGGCCTCAGCGTCACTATGCTTTCAGATCTACCTTCGCTTCGCCTTTTTGGCATGCTAACCGGCATCTGTCTTTCCGCCTCTTTATTAAGTCAGCTAGTTATATTACCCGCTACTATTGCATTTTACCGTAAAATATGGCCTTATGAGACTTGGAAAACTAAAGGTCTTGATTAGTGTTGCATTACTGGTTTTTTTAATTTATTCCTCAACTAGATAAAAAACTGCAATACTACAGAATCATAACGAGCAATATGCACACGTTACTAAGACTAATAATCATTAACCCAAAATAACTTGTCGTTGCCTAATTAATCTATTTCTTACAGTTAATAAATCTCTCTGATCTTGTCTTCTCCTAATATACTTTTTTGAGTTTGCATGTATTTTAGATCCTATTGCTCTCGCTAGTCATATCCATCTTGAATATAATAGCTTTACAGACAATCGATCTTCACACTAATTAAACGCTTGGCTTAGAGACCACTTTAAACTGTAGTTAGTTTAAGAAGTTATTATGGATTTTTATCGAATAACCTTGCGATTGAAAGCTAGACTTCTTATTCTCACATTATAGGTGCGGGTATAATGTCTAAATTTGTGATAGACTTTTACCAATAGAAAAAAAGAATGCTCTGCCTAATAAGCAGGGTGAATTTTCAGAGGAATTAGAGAAATATGTCTCAGTTCGATAATCAATATGCAGCATCTAGTGCTAGCACTCATCGAGGTGCATTCAACGCTGGCCTACGCTCCTACATGCTTGGCGTTTACAATTACATGACATTAGGTGTGGCTCTGACAGGTGCTGTTGCCTACATTATCTATACTATGATGGTTACGACTGATGCATCCCAAGCGGTAGTAACTCTTAAAGGCGGTACTATGCTTACTCAGCTTGGTTACTTGCTTATGATTTCGCCTTTAAAGTGGGTTGTGATGCTAATGCCACTTTTATTTATTCTTGTAATGTCTTTCGCTCGCATGAGCGCGGCAAACGCACAAATAGTTTTTTGGGCCTTCGCTACTGTGATGGGTGTATCGATGTCCTCGATCTTTGTTGTATTCAACCTTGGATCAATTTTCCAAATCTTTTTTCTTTCTGCTGCAGCATTCGCATCACTAAGTCTTTACGGTTATACAACAAAAAAGGATTTATCTGGCCTAGGCTCTTTTCTAATAATGGGTCTTGTAGGATTATTTCTAGCTAGCATAGTCAATATGTTCCTGCAAGCAAGCGCTTTACAATTTGCAATATCTGTAATAGGGGTTTTAGTTTTTGCTGGTCTTACAGCTTATGACACCCAGCGTATTAAAGATGAATACTTCATGGTTGCTGGAGATCGAGAAGCAACAGCGCATGCATCAATCTTCGGTGCGTTAACCCTGTATCTAGATTTCGTCAATATGTTTATGATGTTACTTAATCTATTAGGGGATCGCGAATAGAGTCACAAAAAGCCTTTAGATTTTAGACATATATATCTACAACATCTAATGAAGGAAGGACTTCAAGCCGGAAGTCCTTCTCAAATTTTAACTAAAAATATTCTACCAGAATTATTTTTTAATTCTTGGTTAAAACTATCGAAAATCTAAGATGATATTTGTCTGCAGGCGGAATATACTAATATAATGTAAATTCAGAACTCAAGGTATTGTAAATAACCGCACTGATGTATATTAGATGACAGGAGAAAATAGCTTAATTTTCAGTAGTCCTACCGTATAAAATAAGGAGATAGTATTTCTAAGAATCAAATAAATCAGGATAATCTAAAAGATTTGTTGATTTCCTTCTGACTAAAAGCAATCTCTTAAAAAGCTCGTCTCTAGAGAAATATCAGAAAACTAATCTCTAATACTATGTTTTATAGCAAAATTCTAGTGTATATTTAAAACTTAGAAAGAGTTTCCTGGATTTTTCTTGTGCATGCATTATAATGAAAATGCTCGAGTTATCTAACCTGTTTTAGTAGGCACAAACGAGAACCAGGAACTTTATCTCTTACGTGAATTGGAGCGGGCGATGAGATTCGAACTCACGACCCTCACGTTGGCAACGTGATGCTCTACCACTGAGCTACGCCCGCTTAATCTTACGCAATACACACGTAATAGACTAAATAAGATTTAAGTGCAAGCTTTAATTTAATATTTAACGAACCTAATACAAAACATATAACGGCTTAGAAACAAATAAAGTAGCTTTTTCCTACTACCAATGGCTTATTTCTAATTGCAAAAAAATATCAGTTTTGTAAAGCTCATGATACACTCTCTTAATCCGCAGCTTTAATGCTGCAGTTTACTTATCATTCAATGCACTACTGGAAGGTGTTTTATTCATACATGAGGTCATTCTCGCTTATTATGCGCTCACTGCATTCGTATCAATTGTAATTTCTGCTGTCGCTACGACTATAGTTTCTCGAGTGGATCTAAGTTAATTACTAGCTTTTCTAATTCCGCAATATCAAATCGTTATATACTAGGAATTTTCGACATTTATACTTCTTAGCGTATCTTGTGTCGCGATTGCTTTAGCTTTTAAAGTTATCTTGAGAGTAGCAAAAAAGGTAATCAGTAAATCTCACATTCCGCCGTAGCTACTTCCTGCAATTGGCGGATTTGTGATTGGTACAATCGTACTTTAATTTTTAAAGGTTCTTGCAGTAGAACATGCATCTACAGATGCAGCTTTAAAAGCGTATTATTTGTTGCAAAAAGATAGCAATAGCTATCACCCTCACTACAACTTTTCTTTAGTGGAATCTTTTTACCTACAATCTAGGTAGGAGCTATGACAGACGGTTCATTTAACGTGATAGCTATTGCTTTATTTCCCGAAATAACTCCGGCTTACGGCCTTTAACATTTTTTTATAGCCACGGCCAGAGGTGCCGTCTTAAACGCTCATATTTTAAGTACAATTATGAATTTAGAAATAACTAGAGGACACAAAATTACCATTACCTTATTGTTTACAGTTTATATAACTCGAGGTTTGGTCCGTGAAGTTTTGAGCCACAGTTTTTTTATTGGTAATTATCAGAACGTGTTCTTAAAACACATAACAAACCACATGAAGAGCTCGTGGGTTCAAAATTAATTGAAGATTTTTTTAAACTCTACAATAATTTTTTTGTGGAGTGAGACGTGAGGATAACTGCAATCGAGACTCTCAATTTAAGAGCTTGCCAGAACTTAACTAAAATAGCCTGTATTAAAGACTCAAATATCACTTTATAGTAAAACATATTTTCAACCGATTTATTACTTGCCTCTTTCTATGTTTCTAATCCTTCAACTAGCTTTAGGCGCGTACATTAGATTCGCGATAATTTCCATGAATATAATACAACATAAGAGAGAATAATGCTGCGTACGAAAAGTAGAAATCGATACCACGTTTTTGAAACTCATACCTTAGTAATAGCATAATTTATATAGACTTCGTGTTAGGTCTAGATGACTGTGATTTTTACATTCAAATAAGTTGATACAAAATTATTGTAAGTAAAAAAATTAACGTTAATTTAACTCTACACGGTTGATAATTTAACTACGACTCAAGGAGAAGAAGTACGCTTCCTGCGCTTTACCAATTTCGCACTGGAGCTGTATGTGACTATACCGTGGCTTAAACACAAAGAAATGAGTTTAAAAAAAAGACGCAATACCTTATGTATCACGAAACATAATAATGATAGAAAAACCGTTAACTATTGCTTCGATAGAATATCGGATATACTTGCTGCTATTTTAGTGTGCAGTTATATCTTTCTCATCTTTTTCAAGTCGAACATACATGATCGTGTAGCCCTGCCGCTGTTGGATCAAGTAGATCTTATTGCTGCTAATATCGGCTTAAGATTACAAACTATTTCGATCACGGGTTTTAATCAAACATCAGATGATGACATCTTTGTCGCCTTAGAACTTGATAATGTTCAAACATTGTTAGCATTTAATGCAAGTCAAGCTGTTAAACGCCTGGAAATGTTACCGTGGGTTAAGAGTGTTCAAATCAAACAGACATTTCCGCACCGCCTTGATATTTTTATACACGAGTATCAAGCCTATGCTCTTTGGACCAGCAAAAGTGGTGAGGTGCTTATAAATCGAAATGGTCGTCGGCTTGTAGCCGTGCGTGCGAGTGAAATTAATAATCTGCCTGTTATTGAAGGACAAGGTGCTCCTGAGGCTGCTCCAGCTCTTTTTAATGAGTTAGAAAAATATCCCGAATTATTAGCTAATGTCTTGCGTGCTGTACGTATTATGGATCGACGCTGGACACTAATTTTCAAAGGACAACGCAAGGTTTTACTTCCCGAAGAACGTTGCAACCTGGCCATCGCTACTATTATGCGAGGTAATGTAGGCGAGCGTCTTATAGATCACAACTTTGCCGTTTTCGATCTAAGAAACGAAGGTGAAGTTATTGTACGGCCATATTCAAAAAAGTTGCAGTCAATGACAACCAATAACCGCCGACAAAAAAGTATACAAACTTTAAAAGGCTAGAATCATGCTTGCATCTCGCTCACTTCGAAATGATATATTCGCATTGCTTGATATTGGCTCATCAAAGATCACTTGCATAATAGTACAGCGTTATTTTGATAACTACATCGCCAGCTATCGAGCTATTGGGTTTGGCCAACGACGTTCAGAAGGTGTACGCTCTGGCATGATTATTGATTTTGACAATGCAGAGCATGCAGTTCGTGGTGTAATCGGAGATGCAGAATTAACCGCCAACACCAGAGTCGAAAATGTTATTATCGCATTCTCATCAGCTCGCCTGAACTCAAGCTATTTTGCAGCTCATGTTAAACTCGAGTCAGGACACGTCCGGCTAGAAGATATAAAACGTTTAATTATTAGTGCACGCCAATATGCTGAACGAGAAGGACGAAAACTTGTTTATCTTAACAGCATTTATTACACTCTTGATGGTGAAGCAGGCATTCGTGATCCTAAAAATATGATCGGCAAGAAACTAAGCTGCCAGATCCATGCTGTTACAAGCACTCCAGCCTCGATAAAAAATTTAGAGTGTCTTATTGAACGTTGTTTTTTAAGGGTAAAAAGTATTGTGCCGACCAGCTTCGCTTCTGCCGTTGCGGCCACTACAAAAGACGAACAGAAATTAGGAGTCACTTGTATTGACATTGGTGCGGATGCAGCACATATCGCAATGATTTATGATGGTCAATTCATGCATACCGATACTATTACAGTTGGCGGGATGGCATTGACGCATGATATAGCCAAAGTATTATCAATACCTTTAACAGAAGCCGAAAAATTGAAAATACTTCACGGCTCAGTCTTGTATCACAACAAGGCGAAAAGCATAAATATTCCACAGTTGGCGTTAATACCAGATGATCGAAAAGGATCGGGCTCTTTCCAAAGAGATCAACCAGAGATTTCTTTAGTTGATCTATCAGACATTCTATACCTTAGAGCTCGGCGTCAACTTGAGTTCATAAAAGATCGTATGGAAAAAAACATAATAAAACACGAATTTGCTCAAAGTATTGTCTTAACCGGCGGAGCCAGCCAACTAAAAGGCTTGCATAAACTTGCTAATGAAGTTTTTGAATGTCCTGTTCGAATTGGTTGCCCTCCAGCATTACAAGAGCTTCTATCCGAATACCAAGGTCCAGCATTATCAACTGTGGTTGGTTTGAGTGCTGTAAATGAGGAATCTGTAGAGATGATGTATCTGAATAATGCTAGCCGTCCGCTCAAAGAGTTGTACGTGAACCGTGTGGAGCAATGGCTTAGAGAGAGCTTCTAAGATTAAATTACGTTAATCATTTCCATTTATTTTGCAATGCTTCTGAAAATAAACGGAAAACTTATATTAGGCGGATATCCTGTTTAAAACTAATTTGTCCGCTATGTTATCTACGAGGGACGTATGAGCATTTTATCTAAATTACCAGAAGTTACGGATCTTAAACCACGAATCTCTGTCGTAGGCGTTGGAGGTGCAGGCTGTAATGCTATCAATAATATGATCGCTTCGGGCCTAAAAGCTGTTGATTTCATCTCAGCAAATACAGATGCACAAGCACTCAAAGCGTCGCGTGCTGACTATTGCATACAGCTAGGGGCAAAATTGACCTCTGGTCTCGGTGCAGGAGCGAATCCGCAAATTGGGCAGCAAGCTGCAGAAGAAGCTATTGATGAAATTCGCTCAAGAATCAGCGGATCACATATGGTTTTTCTAGCTGCCGGTATGGGGGGAGGTACTGGGACTGGCGCCGTTCCAATTATTGCCAAAACAGCCAAAGAAATGGACATCTTAACAGTCGCCATCGTATCTAAACCATTTTCATTTGAAGGTACAAGGCGTATGCGTATAGCGGATGCTGGGATTGAGGTTTTACGTCACTGTGTTGATACTCTAATAGTAATTCCTAATCAAAATCTATTTCATCTTGCCAACGAGAAAACCACTTTTGCTGAATCTTTCATTGTCGCCGACCAAATATTGCATTCAGGCGTTGCATGCATCGTTGATTTAATTGTTAAGGACGGCCACATCAATCTCGACTTTGCTGATGTTAAAGCTGTTATGAAGGATATGGGGACCGCTGTAATGGGCACTGGAAAAGCTTCAGGGCAAGACCGTGCAACCAAGGCTGCAAAAGCAGCTATTT
>JABSQE010000086.1 GCA_013214245.1 Hyphomicrobiaceae bacterium | reverse complement strand
GCAAAGAAAATACGGTAAAGACCGAGTAGCGCAAATCATTACACACGGCAAACTACAGGCACGGGCAGTACTACGTGACGTTGGTCGCGTGTTGCAGATACCTTACAGGCAAGTTGATAAACTCTGCAAGCTAGTCACAAACAATCCTACCAACCCAATTACTCTCGCAGAAGCGATAGCTCTAGAACCAAGACTACAGAATGCTAGTGATGAGGATCCAGTTGTAGAACATTTACTTACAATAGCGCAAAAACTCGAGGGTCTTTATCGTCATGCCTCAACCCACGCCGCAGGTCTTGTAATTAGTGACCGGCCACTTAGTGAACTAGTACCAATTTACCGAGATCCTAAATCTAATTTTCCGATTACTCAGTTTAATTGGAAACTAGTTGAGGCTGCTGGACTAGTAAAATTTGACTTTCTCGGTCTCAAAACTCTCACCGTAATTCACAAGACTGTTCAATTACTTAAACGTGGACGTGATATTGTTATTAATCTTGAAAACCTACCACTAAACGACGAAATCACTTTCGATCTTCTTGCGAAAGCAGATACGGTAGGAGTTTTTCAGCTTGAATCAACTGGTATGCGCGAAAGCTTAAAACGTCTCAAACCTGATCGGTTTGAAGATATTATAGCTATGGTAGCTCTTTACCGTCCAGGACCAATGGATAATATTCCAGCTTATATTAACCGCAAACACGGTTTAGAAAACGTTGACTATTTTCATCCCATGCTTGAGAATATTCTTAAAGAAACCTATGGCGTAATTATATACCAAGAACAAGTGATGCAAATTGCTCAAGTCATGGCGGGGTATTCACTTGGTAAAGCAGATATTTTACGTCGTGCCATGGGGAAAAAAGATAAAGTAGCGATGGCTGAGCAGCAAATTTCCTTTGTCGAAGGAGCCGTTACAAACGGGGTTGAGGAAGGAGATGCGACTAAAATTTTTAACTTAGTTGATAAATTTGCGGGATATGGTTTCAACAAGTCCCACGCAGCTGCGTATGCGCTAATTAGCTATCAAACCGCTTACCTTAAAGCAAACTTTCGTGAAGAGTTTATTGCAGCATCTATGACACTTGATATGGGAAATACAGATAAACTCTCGATATTTACAGCCGAAGCTCGTAAGAGCAACATTCCCGTCCTGTTGCCTTGTGTGAACAATTCTGAAGCTGACTTTGTTGTAGAACCATCGTGTTCTAGTAATGAGTTCGGGGCTATTCGCTACTCATTAGCTGCACTTAAGAACATCGGTAGCGCTGCCGTTCAAGCTATCATTAGAGAGCGTGCTAGCACAGGCCCTTATAGAGATTTATCTGACTTTGCTCGACGTCTTCAGCATAAACTTTTAAGTCGTCGCCACTTAGAGACACTAGCTGCTTCAGGTGCCTTTGAAGAGCTGCATAGTGATCGAGCGCAAGTATTCGGGAATACTGAACAGATTCTGGCACTTTCCAATCGGCTTGCAACTAATCAAGCTAGTGGTATTAGTGACCTATTCAGTGGCAGCGAAAGTATGTCTGATCAGCCCGAACTTGATATGCGCATTGTAAAGCGTTGGACACCGATCGAGCGTCTTGATAAAGAATTCGACTCAATAGGTTTTTATTTATCGGGCCATCCTCTAGACGAGTATAAAAGTGCACTTGATGAACTTGGTGTTACGACCTGGTCTGCATTTGAAACTGCAGCTAAAATCAGTCCAATCTCGGGTCTTCTTGCTGGGATTGTTGTCTCAGCACGAGAGAAAAAATCAGCACGTGGAAATGCTTTCGCCTTCGCCACCTTTTCAGATATGACAGGACAGTTCGAAGGAGTTATTTTTTCTAATTTATTGCATAACTCACGACACCTTCTTGAAGTAGGAATACCAGTTATCATTGGTGCTGAAGCCGAACGTGAAGATGATTGCGTCAAGATGCGCCTTAAATCACTCGAAGCTCTTGACACTGTTGTAATCAATATTCATAGAAATTTACGGCTCGAATTTGAACAACATGCTTTAACCAATAATGAAGGTCGTGTCATTCTTAGTGATATGCAGAGTTATCTCAAACCTGGTAACGGTCAAATAAAAATTGCACTTGCGCTTGAGGAAGAAGGTTATACCTGCGAACTAACACTAAAAGGTTACTATGACACTGGTCCTCAAACTCGAGGAGCATTTAGTACACTACCTGGGCTATTATCTATCAACGAGCTTACGTAAGCCAAGATGTAATAACTACTTATTTTTTATTTCAACATTAGGGAGATACAAGAACAATTAATCTGGTAAAAATGTATACCAAGCAGCAGAAACGTTAAGTTCGGACGGACTTGAACTGAGATATATTTATGTTGTCAGCTTCTCTACAGTCTTTTAACAATTCCTAGTTTACTAATAGAGAATAAATAATAGCTTATTATGAAATCGCTTGTACCTAATATTGTACTATTATCTAGTCAACATTTATAAATTTTAATAAATTTAAACAATTTTCAACTTTTACCTAAGCGATACTCTGAAAACTGCAAAGTTATAGTTAGCTCTACAAACTAATAAAAAAAAATTGTCGGTAGACTAACTTACAGTGGTAAATCTAATAATATAATTAAGTATGGAAGTCGATAAGCGATAGTTAACTAATAATGTTTTATTATCTTTTTTTTACAAAAGACTAATAAAAACTATACTAAAAATTAGATTTTAGCAAGCTAAGTTACGAGCTTTCTAACAAAAAGAATAGCTAGCACAGGTTCGGGTAATATGAAAATTTATATTCTAGATGTTTTAATTACATTATAAGTATTAATATCTAAATTCTCTTTAGCGAAGTTCTTCATATTATATGGGTTGACAGTTTACACGAAAAATAGAAAAACCAAGTAATATTTACAGCGAAAGTCTTGATCACAAGTCGGCTTATGTTGGTTGAATATAAAAGTAAGTGTCAACAACAGTGAAATAGATTTTTATCTAATCTGTGTCAATAAAAGTCCAGTTATTCAATTCAAAAGTTATGTAACAGGTGAATTACAAAGTAAATTTTGAGTTCAACACACGCACTTGAGCAACAGCCGATAGGGGTAAATATGTCTGACACGGCAGAAAAATTATCTGATCGCAATTTATCTTTTAGCGAAGTGTACGAAATGGGCTATCAGCATGCATGCCAAAAGATGCAATTGTGGCTTCAACAAAACTCTTGCTTAGTACAAGAATTTCGAACAGATAATTCTGAATTTGATACAGGCAAGTTATCAGCTTTCCAAGCTTTGGATGGTCATTTGGTATCAGTTATTATACCGGAAGGTAAAAAGTCAAAAGACTAATGACAGCTAGGTGTACACAGACTATCTGTAATATCTTATGACTATACACTGGCACTAACTTTACCGGATTCTCAAGTTTGCTAAAGCGATTAGGGAATAGGCTAACTAAAAAATCGTCAATAGCAACTTGAGTCCGTTAACTAATTGTTATATGTTAATTTTTTTTTAAAGTTTATAAAAAATAGAAAATGCAAAAGTTGAGAGGTGGTTCCTAAATCATAACGATCAAGTTTGGCATACATTTATGAATGAACGCAGTTAAGAATTGACCGCTATCCATAAGTAATTAGTTATTTCTAATGTGCTCCACTCTTAATTATGAAGCGCACAGCTCTAATGGTCATACTTAGAACTCTGACTATTTTAGGAAGCAATTCAGTGCGCTGCCTCCCAATTATCAGCCGTGTTAACCTCCACTTTTAATGGTACAGAAAGATTAATTGTAGGTTCTGAAGCCTTTTCCATAACAGTAGTAACAACTCTAACGAGCTCAGAAATCTCCGAGCTAGCTACTTCAAATACTAGCTCATCATGGACTTGTAGCAACATGCGACCCGATTGAATGCCGGCATTTTCTAACGCCTGTGGCATCCGAATCATTGCTCTCCGGATAATGTCAGCGGCAGAACCTTGGATTGGCGCATTTATAGCTGCACGTTCATAAAATCCACGGTTCGATGAATTACTTGTATTAATTTCTGAATAATGAATTTTTCGTCCAAAAATCGTCTCGACATACCCTTTTTCCTTGGCTAACTTTCTTGTTTTTTCCATGTAACTTTTTATTCCCGGAAAGCGTTCAAAGTAAGTTTTTATATAGGCTGCTGCTTCTTCGCGAGAAATACTTAATTGATTGGCAAGGCCAAAAGCTGAGATGCCATAGATAATGCCAAAATTAATTGCTTTAGCCCGACGGCGTATATCAGACGGCATTCCGAAGACGGGAACACCAAACATTTCACTTGCCGTCATAGCATGAATATCTAGACCTTGATAAAAAGAGTCACGTAATTGAGAAATATTAGCTACATGAGCTAGTACCCTTAATTCAATTTGTGAGTAATCAGCTGAAACTAGTTTATTCCCTTTCAAAGCAACAAAAGCTGTACGAATTTCTCGGCCTTCCTTAGTTCGGATCGGTATATTTTGTAGATTTGGATCAGTTGATGCTAGCCGGCCTGTAGTTGTTGCAGCTAAATTATAAGAGGTATGTATACGGTTTGTGAATGGATTTATATGAATTGGCAAAGCATCCGTGTATGTAGAACGTAATTTATTTATCTGTCTCCATTCAAGCATTGTTTGAACCAATTTACGCGCATTCTCCGGAAGATCTACATTGCTTACAAGATCCTCGAGCAATGTTGCTTTTGTTTCCCATTGCCCACTTTTAGTTTTTTTGCCCCCTGGCAGCTTTAGTTTATCAAACAGTATAGCGCCAAGTTGCTTTGGCGAACCAAGATTAAACCGTTCTTCTGTGAGGCTATAGACGTCTTGCTCAAGTGCATAAGCTCGCTCTGAAAATGTATCTGATAACTGCATTAATATTTTAACATTAACTGAAATACCGGTTTGCTCCATATTGGCAATCACTGAAACTAAGGGACGCTCAAGAGTTTCATAAACTGAAGTCATATGCTCAGTTACAAGGCGAGCCTTAAATATAAGCCAAAGGCGTAGTGAAACGTCAGCATCTTCTGCTGCGTATTGAGTGGCCTTATCAATAGGAACACATGCAAAAGACTTATCCGCTGTTTTTTTTCCTGGTGCATATGAGATTACTTGCTTAAAACTTATACAAGTGTGTTTTAGATGACGTTTTGCTAGTTCATCTATGCTGTGTCGCCCAAGACCTCCATCAAGAGCGTAGGACATCAGCATGGTATCATCGAACCCATTTAGGATAATATTGTAACGTTTTAGTACTACCATGTCATACTTAAGATTTTGTCCTATTTTCAAGAACGCTATATCCTCAAGTAATGGTTTTAGTAAATTCAGTGCTGCTTTGAGATCTATCTGATCAATATCTTTAGGTTTATCGTGTATTAGTCCTTCATCAGCTCTACGATGGTTTACAGGAACATAACAAGCTCTGCCAGGCTTTATTGCAAGTGAAAAACCTATAAGTTCTGCTTGCATTGCCTCTAGGCATGAAGTCTCAATATCAAAGGCCACATAGCCTATGTCTTTAGCCTCATCGATCCAATTTTTGAGAGAATCTTCTGTTGTTACAGTTTCATACAAGCAATAGCTGATGGCAGTTTCAGTTGCGTATTTGATATTGTGTGCAAGAACACACCCAGGTCTTTTACTATTTGAAATTGTTTCTTGATACTGCTGCCCATCGTTATCTGTAGTAGGAATAGCATATTCGGTATCGACATCTATTATATCTGCATTTATACCATAAACATTAGCCACATGATTAGAAAACGATCTGAATTCCATGGCCTTAGAAAAAGCTATTAGCTTTTCCGGTGTGATATCAGGAGGATCAAGATCCTGTAAATCTATTGTAAGTGGGACTAGTGTATCAAGGCGAGCCAGACGATAAGATAACCGTGCCTGATCAGAAAACTCAATGAGATTTTCTCGTCGTTTTTTTTGCTTCACATGTTCGCTATTCTGCAGTAAAGCTTCCAGGCTTCCAAACTCCAAAATAAGCTGTGCGGCTATTTTGATGCCTATACCTGGTACTCCTGGCACGTTATCTGTGGCGTCACCTGCTAAAGCCTGAACATCGACGACCTTACTAGGCTCCACGCCAAATTTTTTCTTTACATCTGCAGTATCGATCTTACGTTCATAGCCCGGTAACGGATCGAACATTCGAACATTTTGATCAATTAGTTGCATAAGATCTTTATCACCAGATATAATAGTAGCTCTAGCTCCTATCTCCCGTGCCTTATAAATGTAGGTTGCAATCAAATCGTCGGCCTCATACCCTTCCTGTTCGATAGGTGTAAAACCAAAAGCTCTTACTGCTGCACGCATTAGAGGAAATTGTAGTAGAAGATCACTCGGCGGAGCAGAACGATTAGCCTTATATTCAGGGTAGATTTGAGATCGAAAGGATTTCCCCTCATGATCAAATATTATAGCGACATGTGTAGGATCATCTTTGCCATCTTCGTGATCCAAGCCTTCTTTCAATATTTTGAATAATATACGACAAAATGTCATTACAGCTCCGATTGGAGTACCATCAGATCGTGTAAAATTAGCTCCACGTGACTGAGCTGCTTTAAACATAGCGAAATAAGCACGGTAAATATATGCTGAAGCATCAACCAAATATATATGACTGTCTTTGGTTATACGCATTGCAAATTCGTCCCAAGTTAATGGCCTGAGCTAACATAACCCACAAAATAAACTTATCCGCCTCATGTATGAAATTACATTAGACTTAGTTATAATCTCAACTGTATAAGTTAATTAACAATAATACGGTACTTATTATTTACTTAACTTATATTTGATCATGATATCCTAACAACACGTTACCCCAATTTAGGTCTTGATAACAGATTAAGTAGCAAGCTCTTTTCAAAAAAGAAGTTAATACTTTAAAGACAAGCACCTAAAGCTCAGCTGGATAGATAGTTACATTTCGTGTCTTAATATAGGTGGTTCGAATTCTACCGGACACACCATTATATCAATCCAGCTAAGACAAATAGCTCAGGGTAGTTTCAGCTCTAAAGTTTTGTCAGTATACTTTAATTGATACGTGTCATCTTCATAGATACATGTCTTGCTGTACGTAGTCCTGGGACGCAGATCTCTATTACTTCACTGCACTATCCATAGATATTTTCAAGATATATGCTTAATACGGTCAAAACAGCCATTTACAGAATGAACAATTGTAATACTCAAAACTTGGTGGTTGCATGCTATCTGTTTAAACGCTTGCATAACGCTCTTGAAATTATCCGAATACTATAATTCGGGGCACGACTAGTAGCGTAAAGCTACATGATAACTAGCTAACTCTATTAAGGCTAAGTTGTACCTAAGGCTATTTGACGAAGAGTTTAGTTAAGTGTTGCAATAATATTTACAATCTTTATGTAAAATTTAAAATATAAAATACACGTTGACTGCAATTATCAACTGGACCGACAACAACTCTAAAATTACTATTTTAATATTATTAACGTCTACGAGAACGGTGAATACCCACCGTTCTATTTTTCAAGATGCTAAATCCAGCATTGCATTAATTAGACTTACCAATTAGCTGTTAGCACGTTTACGCTGAGGTGGTAAATCCGTGCAACTGCCCTCAAAAACCTCCGCTGCCATACCTATAGATTCGCAAAGAGTTGGGTGAGGGTGTATAGTTTTACCGATATCAACAGCATCAGCACCCATCTCAATGGCAAGGCAAATCTCACCAATAAGATCACCGGCATTGGTACCAACAATACCGCCGCCAACACAACGTCGTGTTTCCTTATCAAATAACAGCTTAGTAAAACCTTCATCACGTCCGTTAGCTATGGCACGACCGGAGGCTACCCAGGGGAATACTGCCTTTTCATAGCCAATGCCTTTTATTTTGGCATCTGTCTCAGTAAGGCCAGTCCAAGCAATTTCAGGATCTGTATAGGCAACGGATGGGATCTGGCGAGCATCAAAAACACTTTTCTTCCCACTAGCCGCCTCAGCGGCTACATGTCCTTCATGTACTGCCTTATGAGCAAGCATTGGTTGACCAACGATATCACCAATTGCAAAAATATGTGGTGTCTTAGTACGCATTTGTTTGTCAACATTAATAAAACCTTGCTCACTTAGATTAATACCAGCTTTATCAAGGTCAATTAAACCAGCATTCGGAGTACGACCAACAGCTACTAAAACCAGATCATACACCTCAGGAATGGCTGGCGCATTCTTGCCTTCGAAAGAAACATAAATACCGTCTGCTTTGGTCTCTACGCTGGTGATCTTAGTTTTCAACATGATTTTTTCAAAACGGTGTATGTTGACTTTTTCCCACACTTTTATAAGATCTCTATCTGCTCCTATCATTAGTCCGTCAAGCATCTCAACAACGTCGATACGAGCACCAAGTGTAGAATAAACACTAGCCATCTCCATGCCTATAATTCCACCCCCAATCACTAGCATACGCTTAGGGACCTGCCGCAGCTCTAAAGCACCAGTAGAGTCAACAATTCGAGGATCTGATGGCAAAAATGGGAGTTTGACCGGTTCAGATCCTACAGCAATAATAGCCTTCTCAAAACGAATAATTTTTCGATCTGAACCATCTGATAATTCTACAACCACATGATTGGAATCAAGGAAAGTGCCTGTGCCGGTAACCACTTCGACTTTGCGCATTATGGCCATTGCATCTAAGCCAGCAGTTAATTTTTTTACGACTTCATCTTTACGCTGGCGCAAAGCAGAAAGATCTACTTGGGGTGCAGAGTACGTGATACCATGACTTGACATGGTTTTAACCTCGTCCATTACAGAAGTAATGTGCAAGAGCGCTTTTGATGGTATGCATCCCACATTAAGACAAACTCCACCAAGAACATTCCAACGTTCAACAAGAACAGTTTTCATTCCGAGATCAGCTGCTTTAAAGGCCGCTGAATAACCTCCTGGGCCGGCACCAATGACTAAGACTTCACACGAGATATCTTTTCCACGGCTAGCTGTAGTTATTTCAGGTACTGAGTTAACTTTCGGCATTCCTTCTGTTGCATGATGAGACATAGATCGTGATAGCACCTCTTCAGAAGCTACATCTTCAACTTCAAGAACTAAGATAAGACTACCTTTAGATACTCTATCACCAAGCTTTATTTTAAGCTCGGCTACGGTACCTGAAGCTGGAGAAGGCACATCCACTGTGGCTTTATCACTCTCCAGCGTAATCAAAGAATCTTCCGGTGCTACCTGGCTGCCAGGTCCGACATGAATTTCAACAACCGGAACATTTTCAAAATCGCCAATATCCGGCACTGTAACTTCCATCACTGCCATGCTTGCAGTCTCCAGGTACATAGATTGTTTATAATTGTGCCGCCGAAGTAGATCGGAAACCGACTTCTGACACTCGGCAAAATAGAGAACGTTCGAAGTATTATCCGGTTCGCATACAAAAGAAGTCGCCTTATAAGCCGACTGATTGCTGTTTGTTTCGCCTTTAATACTCTCAGACTTTATTGTCTTAAACAACTCAGGTTGATAGCCATTAAATTGTTTCAGGATACCAGATGGGTATTTAGAAGAAACCTCCGAAGGAGGTTCCTTCTCTTTTTTTATGCCATTGGCAACCTGTTTATCTGATGGCTGTTTATCATTACATGCTCTTTTTACCAACTTTAGGAACTTGGATACCCAAGAGTTAGTCGTTTTCTCTGGCACGTTTGCAGCAAACTCCCGTTAATTCGCGATCGGATAAACACTAATAGTAGCAACGGTTTCTAATGTAAAAACTGATAGCAGTGTGCACCCGCTCGAAGAGAACTAAAGTAGCATTTGGCGAAGATCTCCAAGAATATCACACAGTCGCTTCGTAAATCGCGCTGCGAGTGCCCCATCAATCACTCGATGATCGTAAGAAATGCAAAGAGGTAGAATTGAGCGTGGTTTAAATGCTTCGCCGTCCCACACTGGTCTAACAGCCGTACGCACGACACCAAGGATAGCTACTTCAGGAGCATTTACTATTGGTGTAAAGTGAGTTCCACCAATACCACCAAGACTTGAAATGGAAAAAGTCGCACCCTGGATGTCTGCTGGCATTATTTTTCCATCACGCATTCGTGATGAGATATCTGCCATCTCCTTTGAAAGTTCAATAATACCTTTTCTATCTACATCCTTGATCACTGGTACTACTAGGCCTTCGGGTGTATCAACTGCAATACCTATATTATAATACTTTTTATATATTAGTGTATCACCATTTGGTCCAAGTGAGGCATTAAATGTTGGAAACTCTTTCAGGCATGCAACTGAAGCTTTGAGAAGAAATGCAAGCAAGGTTACTCTATAGCCTTCAACTTTTGCCTTCCCATCTAGAAAACGACGATAATCATCAAGCTCTGTTATATCTGCATCATCAGAGTGCGTAACATGAGGGACATTCAACCAGGCTCGATGTAAGTGTGGACCAGATAACTTCTTGAGCCTGGACATTGGTTTCTCTTCAATTGGACCAAACTTAGAAAAGTCTTGAAACGGAATTGGCTGATTGTTCAAGCCCCCTGTGGTGGAAGCGCTACTCCCGTTATGTAATAAGGCGCGTTTAACATCTTCTTTGGTAACGCGGCCCTTTGCCCCTGTCGCTTTAATAGCTTTAAGATCAACATTCAACTCGCGAGCAATCATACGAACTGACGGACTTGCGTGCACACCACCGAAATCGGCAAGAAGCGGAATAGCTGGTTTACTACTCGAATCATAACTATCAGTACGTGGTGCAAGCTTTTCAACTACTGTTGATACAGCTCTGGGAGCCAAACTTCCAGTATCTGCT
>JABSQE010000085.1 GCA_013214245.1 Hyphomicrobiaceae bacterium | reverse complement strand
GAAATGATGGATCTTCCTTAGCAAGCCGACTCAGCGCCATACCCATCTTCTCTTGATCGCCTTTGGAATTAGGCTCAATTGAAATCTCAATGACTGGCTCTGGAAACTCCATACGCTCAAGAATAACAGCTTTTAGGGGGTCGCATAGCGTATCGCCTGTAATGGACTCTTTCATGCCAACGAGAGCAATAATGTCACCTGCGTACGCTTCTGAGATTTCTTCTTTATCATTGGAGTGCATTAGTAACATGCGACCAACTCTCTCTCGCTTCTCCCTAACAGTATTAAGAAGAGAAGCACCAGACTTTACGACTCCAGAGTAAATCCGCGCGAAGGTAAGAGACCCTACGAAAGGATCATTCATAATCTTGAACACCAGCATAGAAAGAGGCTCAGAATCATCTGAAATTCTACTAACCTCCAAATTGCCACCTGGTTCAACCCCCTTAATTGCAGGCACATCAACAGGACTAGGCAGATAATCAACTACCGCATCAAGCAATGGCTGAACACCTTTATTTTTAAACGCGGAGCCGCACAAGACAGGATGAAACATAACCTCACGAGTTCCTTTGCGCAGCAAATCTCGTATTACGTCATTGCAAGGCTCATTACCATCTAAGTAGGCCTCCATTATCGCATCATCAGCCTCCACGACAGCTTCAATCATAGCATCACGCCAAACGCGCGCTTTATCTAAGAGGTGCTCCGGAATATTTACAACACTCCATTTTGCACCCAAGTCTTCAGCTTGCCATATCTTAGCGTTCATCTCGATAAGATCAACAATCCCGACGAAATCGCCTTCAGATCCTATAGGTAATTGCACCGCAACTGGCTTAGCACCGAGACGAGTTTTAATCATTTCAACGCTTCTATAAAAGTCAGCGCCTGTTTTGTCCATCTTATTGACAAAAATCATACGTGGAACATTATACTTGTCAGCTTGACGCCAGACCGTTTCAGTTTGAGGTTCAACCCCAGCATTGGCATCAAGTAGCGCTATAGCCCCATCTAAAACACGCAAGGATCGCTCAACCTCTATTGTGAAGTCAACATGGCCTGGAGTATCAATAATGTTCAAACGTCTTCGTCGGCCGTCACGACCCTCCCAAAATGTAGTAGTAGCAGCAGAGGTAATCGTTATACCTCGCTCCTGCTCCTGCTCCATCCAGTCCATAGTCGCAGCGCCGTCATGCACTTCACCAATCTTGTGACTCTTTCCGGTGTAGTACAATATGCGCTCAGTAGTGGTTGTCTTTCCAGCATCGATGTGCGCCATGATGCCGAAGTTACGATAGTCTTGTATTTCATACTCACGGCCCATAGTCGCCTCCGAAAAATTTCCTTTACCAACGATAATGGGAGAAGGCGCGATTCGCCTCCGCCATTTTGTGTGTATCCTCGCGCCTTTTGACAGCTGCACCCCGGCTGTTTGCCGCGTCAAGCAATTCGCCTGATAAACGCTCAATCATAGTACTCTCGTTGCGCGCTCGAGAAGCAGATATGATCCATCGAATAGCTAGCGCCTGACGCCTCTCAGAACGAACCTCGACTGGCACTTGATAAGTCGCACCACCAACGCGACGCGACCTAACTTCAACAGATGGCATTACGTTTTCCAAAGCAAAATGAAACATTTGCATGGGATCCTGTTTTGCTCGAGCTTCAACGCTATCTAAGGCAGCATATACAATACGCTCGGCAGTAGATTTTTTTCCATCTCTCATGATAGCATTCATGAACTTCGAAAGAACTAGATCTGAAAATTTCGGATCTGGATTTACTTGACGTTTCTCAGACTTGTGGCGCCGTGACATTGCCTTACCTTTATAGAAAAAATAATAACGGTAGAACAGCACTAAAAATCACCAGCAGCGAGATCGTAATCCGCCGCAACTAGATCTCCAGCTTTTAAATATTTATTTGGGTCGTTTAGAGCCGTATTTCGATCGCCTCTGTCGACGCACTGAAACGCCCTGCGTGTCTAGCACGCCGCGAACTATATGATACCTAACACCAGGCAAATCTTTAACACGACCACCGCGTATGAGAACAACAGAGTGCTCCTGAAGATTATGCCCCTCGCCTGGAATATAACCAATAACTTCAAAACCATTAGTCAAGCGAACTTTTGCAACCTTTCGCAAGGCAGAATTAGGCTTTTTAGGGGTGGTTGTGTACACACGTGTGCAAACACCGCGCTTGTGAGGGCAAGCCTGCATTGCAGGTACCTTATTGCGCTTGAATTGCTTCTCCCGAGGTCTGCGAATTAACTGTTGTATAGTTGGCATGCGCCATCTGGCTCCCTAGCCAAATCTACGTGTGTGCGTAGATGAATTGAAAGTTTTAATGAGCGCGACTTTAATAGTACAGCCCACTAAACGGCAAAGCTTGAGTCACAAAACTCTTGCGGATAATAATTGTGTGTGCGTTAGTCACGGTGACGTCTAGGTATATTACATGCCTTCACGGAGCACGACCTACTGTCCAACGTTACAGTAAACTATATATATATCGAACATTTAGGTCAATAGTAGATTCACAAATTATAAAGACATCAGAGGACAGTCAAAGAAATTCATTTAAACCCTAGGTATACTTTGATTTATAATTATGAAATCCAGATCTATCCAGGTTTTGCTATTTAATAACATAATTAACTTCCAAAATATTCTGAATTTTTGTTTGGAGATAATATACACACATGTTCATCGTTTCATGTATCGTCAAGTACTATATTTACAATGGTATGATAATTGTTGTTGCTAGAACAAAGTTTAAGACACACCAGATTTGTATTTAATTGTAGCTTATTTTTTCATATATAGTTTTAGTCTACAATTAATGTCTAAAATTCAATCAAAATTTAATTCAAAATCATATCAGTATTCGAGCATTTTATTAAACAGACTACTAGTTATCTAGTATTTGCTTGTAAAAAGGATAATCTAGCATGACTGCTATTACAGATATCGTGGGTCGTGAAATTCTTGATAGTCGAGGAAATCCGACCATAGAAGTAGACGTTGTTCTCGAAGACGGAACGTTAGGCCGAGCAGCTGTACCATCAGGAGCCTCAACTGGCGCTTACGAGGCTTTTGAATTGCGCGATAATGATAAAAATCGCTTTTTTGGTAAAGGTGTTGAGCAAGCTGTCGCCTCTGTTAACGGTGAAATATATCATGCACTTCGTGGCATGGAAGCGGAAGAGCAACGGCGTATCGACAGCACGTTGATTGCGCTTGACAGCAATGAAAATAAGAGTCGCCTGGGTTCAAACGCTTTGCTTGGCACATCATTAGCTGTTGCCAAAGCCGCAGCTGTTACGTGCGGCCTACCTTTGTACAGATATATCGGCGGCACATCAGCTCACATTATGCCTGTGCCCATGATGAACATCATTAATGGTGGTGTCCACGCTAATAATTTAGTTGATATCCAAGAATTTATGATAATGCCAGTATCCGCTAAGAACTGCCGTGAAGCTATACGTGTGGGTGCGGAGATATTTCATACACTAGGCGAGATACTACACAATTCCGGATACAACATCAATGTTGGGGATGAAGGTGGTTTTGCACCTGACTTAACATCATCAACGGCAGTGCTAGATTTCATTATGAGATCTATAGAGACTGCTGGCTACACACCTGGTAAAGATATAATGATTGCGCTTGATTGCGCTGCCACAGAGTTATTTCATAATGGAAGGTATGAGTTTGCTGGCGAAGGAAAGTCTTTTGATAGCCATGAAATGGTGAACTATTTACAAGGGCTAATGTCCACATATCCTATTATTTCAATCGAGGATGGCATGGCGGAAGATGATTGGGACGGGTGGTCGATATTAACGAGAGAACTTGGCGAAACATGCCAATTGGTTGGCGATGACCTATTTGTAACTAATACCAAACGTTTAAAACGCGGTATCGATGTTGGTGTTGCCAACTCAATATTGATTAAGGTTAATCAAATTGGCACTTTAAGTGAGACACTAGACGCTATCTCTATGGCTCAGCGAGCAAAATATACTACAGTTATTTCACATCGCTCCGGTGAGACAGAAGACACTACTATTGCCGATCTTGCTGTTGCTACCAATGCTAGACAGATCAAAACAGGTTCGCTGTGTCGTTCAGACCGTCTTGCAAAATATAACCAGCTAATTCGTATTGAAGAAGAGCTAGGGACCGTATCTAGTTATGCAGGAGATCTAATGTCGTATCACTAGCAAGCCCAAGTTAGAGCCAGCGCTGTACAGTAGTTTCGCGTGTAATATTGCTGTTTACTTAGATTTAAGGATCTTGTAGTGTTATGATATAAATTGGCAATACGTAATTTGAGATAAGAGCATGAGAATATCTTGGCAGCCTCTATCAATATTTCTATGCTCTGTTGCTATAGCTGCTTATTTCATGCAAACAACTTATTCGGGAAAATATGGCTTCGAGGCTCAGATTAAAATTAAGGAACGCCTTTCTGAGTTAAATCGTGAACTTAATAGCCTTAAATCCGTTCGCCTAAAACTACAGCGACACATTGACTTGTTATCTAGGGTGCCTCCCGATACAGATATTCTTGAGGAAATTGCTCATCGTGATTTAGGCTATACCTACAGCGACGAATTAGTTTTATATTCAGCAACAAACATGTGGCAACCATAATAAGAAAGGATCTAAGGTTTAATTTATGCTACATAGTTTCAAGTTAGAGATAATTTAACAGGGTATAATTAATGGTAAACAATTATCAGACTTTGAAACAATTAGGAGTTCAATCTAAAATTCCCCTATCTCCAGATGATGCTTTACTAGAGAAGGTCGTAAACCCGCATTCCAAAACGCTTTACTTAACACGTTTTACAGCACCGGAATTTACATCCCTTTGTCCCGTGAGTGGGCAACCGGACTTCGCACATTTAGTGATAGACTATGTTCCGGACCAATGGCTTGTCGAATCAAAATCCCTAAAACTATATTTAGGTGCTTTTCGCAACCACGGTGCCTTTCATGAAGAATGCACTGTATCTGTAGGTAAACGTCTAGCTGATTTATTAGCTCCACACTTTTTACGTATTGGTGGTTATTGGTATCCTAGAGGTGGGATCCCTATAGATGTATTCTGGAAATATGGTGTCTGTCCTAGCGATGTTTGGCTTCCAGATCAAGGCGTGGCACCATATCGTGGACGGGGGTGAATAAAAAAAAGTTGATTATAAGTGTGACGCATTCCATTACATAAATACTAAGATAGATATGATCTTAGTTAGTTGAGCTAGACTTTGTATCGTTAGCTATTTTACTACTTTACAAGTAATAGCCAAGATCTCTATATACTCACAACATTGAAACTTCAACTTTGCCATGAATTTTTTTTAAGAACGGAGCACAGTATTTAGGAGTTAAGCTCTAATAAAATCTAGGCAATAGCTACAGTAATAAATCTCTTGCTTTATTCACAATCTAGCCAACTAAAAGGTCTGCACTTAGTTATTACGAATTAGCACGAGTAGATCTCATCCAGTCGAAATCACTTAGAAAAATTATTAATTCTTTTTAAGCAGCGTAATCCCTCCATAAATTATACTCACGTTTAATAACAACCGTTCTAAGTACCCCTTAACCATATGCTGCATTAAGTTCAATTAACCTTCAGTCATACAGACAAGCCTTAAGACATTCAATAAGTCTTGTCGAAGAATTGCAGTTAATTTACTACGTCAGAGACTGCCACGGCAATTACTTAATAAAGTAACTAATATTACCAAAACCTTGGTGTCTAATATAGCAGCATATTTCTAAACTAAAAAAACACTATATTAGCAACTATAAACTACATTACCAATTTGCCTTATCAAGTTATATAATACTTAGCAACCGTAAATGTATAGCTATTAAGTTAAGTGATATGAGAGATTTAGAAGTCCCTGGTCGTTCTCCTGTTCATGCTCCTGAATGCATGGCGGCTACTTCTCACCCGCTTGCAACACAGACTGCAGTACAAGTCCTAAATTCTGGTGGAAATGCTATGGATGCAGCGATAGCTGCCTGCGCAGTCCAATGTGTTGTGGAGCCTAGCTCCACGGGAATTGGTGGCGACAATTTCTGTATCTATGCGCCAGAAGGATCAGACCAATTAATTGCATTTAACGGTTCTGGTCGAGCGCCTGCCGCAGCAACGGCCGCTTGGTACCGCTCAAAAGGTATAAGTATGATTGAACGGCAATCGCCACATGCTGTCACCATTCCTGGTGCTATCGACGCCTGGGATACGTTAGCGCGAAATCACGGCCGAAAGCAGCTCGGTGAACTACTTCAACCTGCTATTCGTTATGCACGAGATGGATACCCAATCTCATCCCGAGTGAGCATAGATCTTAAAAGGGAGTCCAATAACATACTTAAAGATAAAGCTACAGCAAAGGTTTTTATGCCTAACGGTAGAACTCCAGAGGTCGGCGAAATGCATCGACAGCCGGAATTAGCTGCAACACTTTTAAAAATCGCAAATCATGGCAGGGATGCCTTCTATAAAGGTGAGGTTGCTGCAGATATAGTGGAATTTTTACAAAAGAATGGTGGCCTCCAGACTATGAAAGATTTTTCTGCGGCTAAAGGCAATTATGTCGTTCCAATAAAAACAAATTTTCGAGGATATGATGTATATCAGTGCCCACCTAACGGTCAAGGTGTGATTGCACTGTTGTTACTAAATATTATGAGCGAAAGCAGACTATGTGGTCATAATCCTCTTTCGGTCGAACGTATACACGAAGAGATCGAAGCTGGTCGCTTTGCATATCGTGACCGAAATCTTTATCTAGCTGATCCTATGCATGCAAATGTTCCTACAGATTGGTTGCTTTCCCATGATCTAGCCAAGCAGATTTACGCGGCTATTGACCCTAATATAGCTATGAGTTCATTACCCAGATTTAACGCGCCGCAACATCCAAGCACTGTTTACATCTCAGTAGTAGATAAAAATCGGAACTGTTGCAGTTTCATAAATACACTATTCTCAGACCTAGGCAGCGTCTTGATGGCTCCACAGTCAGGTGTGGTTCTTCATAATCGCGCCCAGGGATTCGTGATAGATCCTCACCATCCAAATTGCATAGCGCGAAGAAAACGTCCACTTCACACAATTATTCCTGGCATGGTCTGCAAAAATAATCGCGCTGTAATGCCTTACGGCGTCATGGGTGGACAATACCAGGCATTTGGTCACATGCAATTTCTTACCCGCCTATTCGATTATGGGCTAGATATACAAGAAGCTCAGGATTACCCACGCTTTTTCCCAAATCCTTACAACGGCACAGTAGAGATAGAGGCTACCATCCCCACCGATATTCAACGAAAACTGAAGGCTAAAGGTCACCATTTAGCAAGGCCATTAAAGCCGATTGGCGGCAGCCAAGCTATATGGATCGATTATGATCAAAATGTCCTTACTGCAGGTTCAGACCCACGAAAAGATGGTTGTGCAATAGGTTGTTAAATTTAATTCATGTCATGTGTTCCTAACAACAACAAGATTTTAATTTTGGACAATAATTAGCATAAGATTCTAGATAACGACTCAGGTAAAAAAGCTAATCTCACAGCTTAACAACGAAGCATTTCACAACCGCAATCTAGTAATTGTTAACAATAAAAAAAATCACCTCACAAATATGGATCTACCCCCGTCTTAGTGATCCAACCTCCACCTAGTAATCGAGACTCCATATCATTACTATCGTAAAAAACACAGGCCTGACCTGTAGCAACACCGTAATCGCCGCTAATCAAGTCGACAGTTGCAATATCATCTTTCTTATCGTAATTCAACAATGCGGGTTGCAGAGCTTGTGTTGATCTCACTTTTACGGTAGCTCTCAGACTTTCTGGGGCCCAGCTTCCAAAGTAATTCTCACCAAGCCAATTTATATTGCGAAGATATAGGTGAGTTGTTAGTAAAGCCGCTCTTGGACCTACTACAATCCTCTGAAAAGCAGAGTCAATACGTACTACATACAATGGCTCACCTGAAGCAATACCAAGGCCACGACGCTGGCCTACAGTAAAGTTAATAATACCTTGGTGGGTACCAAGAATATTGCCATCTAAATCAACAATCTCTCCTGGCTTAACAGCATTAGGTCTAAGTTTTGCGACAACATCAGAATATCGACCAGTCGGTACGAAACATATATCCTGACTATCATTCTTCTGCGCAACTGGCAATTTCATTTCAAGCGCTAGCTGACGAACCTGTTGCTTGCGCATATGGCCTAGAGGAAACCTTAAACTCACTAGTTGCTCACGAGTAGTACCAAATAAAAAATAACTCTGATCGCGGTCTTTATCACGACCACGATAAAGAGACGGTCCATTTGGACCATTGCGGCGCTGAACATAATGGCCAGTTGCCAGGGCTACGGCTCCAAATTCGCGTGCTGTTTCTAACAAATCGAGAAACTTAACAGTCTGATTACAAAATACACAAGGAATGGGAGTCTCACCTTTTGCATAAGAATCAGCAAAAGCCTCCATGACCACAGAACGAAATCTTTGTTCATAATTTAGAACATAATGGGGAATATCAAGCAACTCTGCCACACGTCGTGCATCGTAAATATCTTGCCCTGCACAACACGACCCTGGTTTAGCCAAAGCCGTTGCATTATCATATAGTTGTAGGGTTACACCAATGACGTCATAACCTTGTTGCTTGAGCAGTCCAGCAGCAACCGAAGAATCGACACCACCTGACATTGCAACAACAATGCGAGTTTTGTTGATACAGTGCATTTTAATCCTCTTATGAGAGATGTCTTAAAGATTGCCTACCACTAATTTCATCGATAAAGTATTTCTACACTTTATTAAGTGCTAACACTTCCAGCAATGCAACTTAGTGAATATAATTGATCTTATTCCTTTACGAGTTAGGGGCGAGCAACTGTTTATTAAGTACGCTCGTGGAGACATAAAGGTTTTTATGTAAAGCAGGAAGCTCATCAGCAGATTATTTCCAAGTTCTGTCGTTCCAATGGATTGACCTGATATGCGGTCAGACTATGTAAAAGGTGAGAGAATTATACTAGACATAAGTCGTGTTTAAAATCATCGATCACTTTTCTGATATATTTAAACGCTGATAATTAGTGCAGCAGCCTTGCACCACAATACCAATCTATTGTAAATTATCTAACTAAAAGCAAGAATCTCATAATCAGCCTCTTTAACATTCTTCATCCTCGGCTTTATCGTCTGTATTTTTAGTACGCCCCATGCTCTGTAGTCTAGCTAGAATTCGCGCCTCTTCTTCAAGTTTTACAACCTCTTCAGAACTAGGTCTGGATGTAACCGTTTCACCAAAAACAGAATCTGCGGAAAGCTTTTCGGTATTAGAAAATGATTGCTGCTCGATATGCCCTGTTGATCCTATAACGTTATAATCTGTTGTCTCAATCGTCGGCAATAGTGTTCCAGCCATTTCCATAGGTGACAAACCAGAATCAACTTGTTTCTTTTCACGCTGCTTTACAGCCTTATCAACTTCCATATCGAGGTCAACTTGTTTACACAGACCAAGAGTGACTGGATCTTGAGGTACCAGATTAGCTGAGTTCCAGTGACTTCGATCTCTGACCTGTTGGATTGTCGGTTTAGTCGTACCAACAAGTCGACCAATCTGGCTATCTTTTAAGTCAGGGTGATGGCGCAAAAGCCATACGATAGCATTGGGACGATCCTGACGGCGAGAAACCGGTGTATAACGTGGCCGTTTCTTAGACTTCGGTTCAGGAATTCTAACCCTAGATGAAACAAGTTTAATACTTTTTTCAGGATTTTGTTCAGCTTCTTTAATCGAAGCTCTTGTCAGTTCTCCAGCCGTAACTGGATTCTTACCACGTATATTGGACCCAACGTCGCCATCAGCAATGCCCTTAATTTCAAGTATATGCATCCCACAAAAGCTAGCGATCTGCTCAAAAGTCAAAGAGGTATTGTCAACAAGCCACACAGCAGTAGCTTTTGGCATCAAAGGATAACTAGAATCGCTCATCAATACATCTCCCAATTATCACCAGAAAGTGATGTAAACATATTCACTAATATCCCTAATACACATTAAGCCTAAGGGATCATTAAATACGTGATTTTCGTACAACTTAGCCTCATAGAGATATCTCGCTAAATTGATACTCCACAAATAATAGTGTGCTATTGAGCATCCAATATCAAGTTAGCTTAAGTTATCTTTCATCGGAGTTCATATAAATATAAGTGTTATTCATGTGAGCTACACTTGGTCTACAAAGATGTGACCTGTTTCATAATTCAATCAGATGCGTAATAAAAAGCGACCGAATTTCACCGAGCAATGATTTTTGTACCAAACGCGAAAAGCAATATCCTAAGGGCTGCTGGACAAACAGTATATGCCTGATAATTCAAAACGCAGTAAATATACCTCATAATTATTTCGATTATTACAGCTTTTAATCATTTTCTTGCCTGAGATTTACTAAGCTATTTTTAAATTAGTCTTTAATTCTGATGTACAAAAAATCAAAAATAGAAAAAGTGAACTTATATGATAAATTCTTACCACTACAAATTAAAGTAAATCTTTGTTGTCAATCCTGTATTTGCTTAATTTTATATTCCTCAGGAAAGGGGCTATAATAAATTTTACTTATAATTAGGTGTTTTCCACTGTCAAATAATTACGCTGAATTACCTAGTTGCCGCCAAGTTAACTAAATTCACATAATACAACTACAAAAATCAAAGCTTAAATGCTAGCTATATAAACATTAATGAAGAGCTACGACGATCAACAAGCCGAAAAAATTGACAAACTAGCTCTTAGTTCTATTTATATTCGCTAACACCTATAACACGGCCGCTTTTATTGTTATTTTTTTGAGCAACTATATCTGTTTGCAGTCCACGTAATTTAGCAATTGCATACTGTAGCTGTTTGTCTTTATCTGCCTCGTGAGGAACAAAGGCCATAGAGCCCGATTTTTCTTGTCCATCTTTGCTCTCAGTTTTTAAATGGCCGCGCAAACTAGCCTCACCTTGCGGAAGCTGACTACCCAGCCTCTTTTTTAGACTGTCCGGTAATTCTTGCTCAACAATAAGATCTGGGTCAATCCCACGTGCCTGGATTGAACGCCCTAATGGCGTATAATATCGAGCTGTAGTTAATCGTATAGCACCATTACTCTCTAAAGGAATAACTGTCTGTACAGAGCCTTTACCAAATGACCTAGTCCCAATCACAATAGCACGTCCATGATCCTGTAGAGCGCCCGCTACAATTTCTGATGCAGACGCGGATCCACCATTTATTAGCACATAAATTGGCTTGCCATTAGCTAAATCTCCTTTACGAGCTTGAGCTCGTTGTGTTTCCTGCAGATTACGGCCTTTAGTTAACACAATAGCACCGCGATCCAGAAAATCGTCGCTTACCGCAATCGCTTGATCAAGAAGACCACCAGGATTATTGCGTAAATCGATAATGTATCCTTTAATTTGTTTATCTGAACCGCTTTCTAACTTTTCAAAACTTTTTACGAGGTTTGTATGCGTTTGCTCATTAAATGTTGAAATCTTAATGTATCCAATTTCGCCATCACCTTCTAGCCGAGCCTTGACAGCATTGATTTTAATTATATCACGAACTATTTCCAAATCAAAGGGACCTTCACGTCCCTTGCGACTAACTGTTATTACGATAGGCTTCTTTACCGGGCCGCGCATTTTCTCAACAGCTTGTTCCAAAGTGAGGCCTGTGATCGATTCACCATCTAAATGGGTAATTAAGTCATTAGCCTGAACACCTGCACGATGCGCTGGCGTTCCGTCTAAAGGTGCCACGACCTTTACAAAACCTCTCTCCATTGTGACTTCAATACCGAGACCACCGAATTCACCGCGAGTCTGAACTTGCATATTACGAAAATGATGCGGACTAAGATAAGCCGAATGAGGATCCAAAGCTGCCAACATGCCGTTTATTGCAGCCTCTATAAGTTCCGAATCTTCGGGCTTTTCAACATAGTCTTTTCGCACTCGTTCAAGGACATCACCAAAAATATCAAGCTGTTTATAAATCTCAGAATTAGGTGTAGTTGCGGAATATGTCTTGGTCACATTCATAAATACAGTAACACCGGCTATGCCTGTTATCACTACGAAGCTCCAAAATGCGAAATCTGACTTGCGCATTAGCTTTGCATCCTATCCTTATTATTTTTAATCCACCATGGGTTGGGATCTATCGGTTTACCATTTTTTCGAAACTCAACTAGAAGCAGAGGATTCGTGGGACGCGCGTTGTGCCTATCTATTCCAACCATTGCACCAACCGGCTCAGAAACCAAAACAAATTGCCCTAATTGAACGTCAAGTCTAGATAAGTTGGCAAGAAGTACATGATACCCATTGCCTGCATTAATTATTAACAGCTGACCGTAGCTACGAAAAGCACCTGCATATACTATCCACCCATCACACGGAGAGGTCACTGCTGCCCTATGGCGGGTCTTGATAACGATTCCATTGGAACGTCCACCATTTGGAGTTCTATCTCCATAGTTCACAACGAGTGGTCCACGCGCTGGTATGGGAAGCTGTGCCTTTGCCATATGAAATGGTACCGCGGGCTCAAGCCGATCATGGTTTACAGCGCGCCCCGAGCTAAATGGTGAAAGCCGATCAATCGCATCCGAAGTTCCTAAAAATTTATTTTGTTTACGTTCGTATGACCCAAGCTTCGTATTTTCAGCAATGACTTTATTATTTCTAAGAATACGCTCGTTGAGAGAGCTGATGTTACGCTCATCAAAATTTATGGTTTGGCGTAGTTTTTTAAAGTTTTGACCATTTACCATTAGAGCGTTTTTTTTTGCTTCTAGCAATACAGCAAGACGGTTTTGCTCGTTTTTAAGACGCTTTTCTTCGGTTAATGTGTTCGCTTTGGCAATCTTTGTGGTATTAATTATAGATGATAAAGCAACAAGCTTCTTACGCAATTCCTCAATGGTTCCATGGAATTTTGGAAATAGATATCGCAGCTGCATCCCCCCTCGAACCATAGATAAAGCATCTGAACGATGTGTAACAATCACTGGGGGAGGATTGCGACTTATTCTCTGAGCTGCTGCAAGTAATTTCGAGATCGAGTTTTTTTTAGCTGTCAATTTACTACGAATGTGAATTTGCTTTTTGTTAAGTTCTTTAAGCTTAGTCTCAAGTTTAGTCAATCTTTGCTCGATGTTCTGTACAGCATAGGCAGTATTCTTAAGTTGCTTATTTAAACTAGCACGGTCGATTTCGTTATTTCTTGCAAATAAGTCTGGAATTCTTACAGACTTATTTTTATTTTTAAGTTCATGAGCGTGCGCTTTTAATCTACCGGGGTCAGCTGCTGTAACTTTGCCTATAACAAAAATCTCAAGAAAGATTAACGCAAGGGCAAAAACTGCAACAGGGCGTTTCCCAATAGAAAAAGGAATTGAGGAAGTAGTCTCCATATTCAGCATACTTGATGTGTACCTTAGCATCATAAGGAACAAGCCACTAATAAAACAGTTTTTATAATACATAAATTTGAAAGTTTTGTGTATTGGAACTATTACAAGATTTTTGTGCTTCGTAATTTTTTGGGTAGTTAATGAAACACGTAAATCCACCTCTTCTAAAACAACTTGATACATTCGACACATGTAATGTTGTCATAATCTAGACTAATAAAAGCTGTGGAATAAAAGCACACATTAAGTTTCAGCTACGGTAAAGAAAATGCTATTCTATCTACTTGTGAGCAATGTCTTGTTTTAACCATAAAACATGTCGCATCTGTGAACAACAACGCATGCTGAAGCTAAAAAGTGAATAAAATAACCTCGAGGATAAAATGGTTTTACTTAACAAAGTATACACGCGTTCTGGTGATGACGGCACTACGGCACTCGGCACAGGTGAACGTATTAACAAAGACAATCTAAGAATTAGGGCATATGGTACTATAGACGAAACGAACTGTGCTATTGGAATCGCTACAGCTGTACTGACAAAAAACGAGCAAGAATTGATTTGCATGCTTCAGAGAGTCCAGAATGATCTCTTTGATGTTGGAGCAGATCTTTGTATACCCGATCGCAGGGAAGAGCTCTCGAATGAATCGTTACGAGTAACAGCAGCTCAAGTTGTAAAATTGGAGAGTGATATTGACAAACTTAACAAAAAACTCAAACCATTGACATCTTTTATATTACCGGGTGGAACTTTGGCATCATCTACACTGCACCAGGCCCGTACAGTATGTCGCCGCGCAGAACGAGAAATAGTCAGTTTAATATCGATTAAAAGTGAAAATGTATCGAAAGACGTTCTGAAGTATGTCAATCGTCTATCTGACTTCTTATTCGTTGCAGCTCGATTCGCAAATGGTTGCGGCGAAAAAGATATCCTTTGGATTCCTGGCCATAACAGATAGTAGCAGTCAAGGGTGACTTACAATGCTACTCTGAATCAACAGCTCTCCGTTTGTTATGCCGACATATTAAATGTCCTCCAAAAGCCTATCTGATTTGAAATTAAAAACTACTTACCTTGGTAAGGTTGTATGACCTAGCAATGATTTGTCAACAGCATGTGCTACTTGGCGACCCTCACGAATTGCCCAAACTACCAGCGACTGCCCTCTACGCATATCACCAGCAACAAAAACATTCTCTTGTGATGTTTGATAGTCTATGTCATTGGCTTTTACATTGCCTTGATCATCAAGTTCTATGTTGATATCAGCAAGCATGTCCTCATACGCCGGCCTTGTAAATCCCATAGCAAGTAAAACAAGATCAGTTTCTATCTCAAACTCACTACCTTGAATTTCCTTAAACTGATTCTTTTTATATTCGGCTCTGCAGCAAATAATTTTGGCAACTCGACCTTTACTATCCCCCTCAAATCGTTTCGTCATAGCAGAAAACTCGCGATACGCTCCCTCAGCCTGAGAGGATGATGTCCTCATCTTGATGGGCCAGTATGGCCAAGTTAGGTCTTTTATTTCTTCCTTTGGAGGTATTGGCATAATCTCAATCTGAACTACCTTCTCAGCTCCTTGACGTAACGACGTGCCAATACAATCTGATCCTGTATCCCCGCCTCCGATCACGACAACCTTACGCCCTTTGGCAATTTCATCAGTACCGTTTTCACTAAGAGGCTCCTCTTGAATACGACGGTTTTGCTGGGTAAGAAAGCTCATAGCAAAATGGATACCAGAAAGCTCACGGCCTGGCACAGGCAAATCACGCGGTGTCTCTGAACCACCGGCTAAAATCACAGCATCGTGTAGAGCTTTTATTTCTCTAATTGATTTATCGACACCAACATGGCAGTTACAGTGGAACGTAACACCCTCGGCCTCTAACTGTTGGACGCGACGAGCTACAACATTTTTTTCCAACTTAAAATCTGGGATACCGTAAACCATTAAGCCGCCAGGACGAGAATTTTTCTCATAAACATGCACATCGTGTCCTGCACGAGCAAGCTGTTGGGCCGCAGCTAGTCCCGCGGGCCCCGAACCAACCACAGCAATCCTTTTACCTGTGCTAAATTTTACCGGTTGAGGTTTAATCCAACCCTCTTGCCACGCTCTATCAGCAATCCCGCGTTCAATGGTTTTAATCGCAACTGCCTCATCTGTATAATAAAGTGTACAACCCGTTTCACAAGGAGCTGGACAAATTCGACCCGTGATTTCAGGAAAGTTATTAGTTAAATGCAAATTATGCGCAGCCGCTTCCCAGTTGCAATTATAAACAAGATCGTTCCAATCAGGAATTTGGTTGTTTACTGGGCATTGACTGTGACAGAAGGGTATACCACAATCCATGCAACGTGATGCTTGTTCACGTGTCTTGCTTTCGTTTAGTGGAACAACAAATTCTTGCCAGCTCTTAAGCCGATCAGGTACAGGTTTGAGACAACTATCCTCACGCTCGACTTCCAGAAAACCAGTGACTTTGCCCATGGTTTGTTTCCTAATATTTATAAGGTGTTTTTTATTAGTGCATTTGCGATTAATAAGTTTTAATCGCAACTCACATTATTCCAAGCCATATTAACGCTACTACAAAATAGCAATAAATTTTAACACATTCGGCAGTAATGCAACTTTAGACCTCATTTCTTTTTGACCTATGCTATGCACATCTTTTAATTGCTATGGTGTCTCGAAACTCAAGTGGTCAATAGATTCGAAGTGACAAATACTTGGCTCATTTTTTCTCAAGTGCACAACGAAAATCTAAGGGTGTAACTTTATAAAACTTGTGCATATACCCGCGCCAATCCTTTAAAATTCTCTTGCCTAGTAAAGAATTAGTATGGAATACGTGTTGTGCAATCAACGTATGTAAGCGTTCCTCATCACCATGCAGCATATCTTGCATTATATTGCTAAGATCTCTATTGATACCAAAATCTGCACTTTTCGTTAAGTTCTCCGTTTTAACTATCTCCAAGTCAACCATTTCCATATTACAACGCTGAGGGAAATCACCATCTTCATCAAGAACATAGGCTATGCCCCCTGACATGCCAGCTGAAAAGTTGCGGCCTGCCGATCCTAACACTACAACCACGCCACCGGTCATATACTCGCATCCGTGGTCACCCACACCCTCGACAACTGCAACGGCACCTGAGTTTCGCACAGCAAATCTCTCTCCCGCAACACCATTTATAAAAGCACTACCTGCAATAGCACCGTAAAGAACGGTATTACCAACAATAATGCTTTTTTCCGCAACAATATTTGAGTTCTCATTAGGACGAACTATTAATTTTCCGCCAGAAAGTCCTTTCCCGACATAATCATTACCTTCGCCTATAAGATCCAGTGTCACACCATGGGCACACCACGCGCCAAAGCTTTGTCCAGCAGTACCTCGAAACGTCAAGCATATGGTATCCTCAGGTAAACCATTATGGCCATACTGCTTTACGATACACCCTGAAAGCATTGCTCCCGTTGATCTATCAGAATTGCATATTTGAAGTTCATGTTTGACTGATTTTTTTTCTTGCAGCGCAGGCTTAGAAAATTTAATGAGTTCAACATCGAGAACGTTTTCTAAACTATGTTTCTGTCTTTCACGATTATAAACGGCAACATTTTTACTTACCTTTGGTTTATAAAAAAGCTTCGAAAAATCAAGTCCTTTAACCTTCCAGCTTGCGATCGCATCATCCTTATCAAGCATATGCGTTTGTCCAATCATTTCGTTAAAAGTACAAAAACCCATCTCAGCCATTAGCTCACGAACTTCTTCCGCGACAAAGAAAAAGTAGTTTACTATATGATCTGGTTTGCCTTTAAATTTCGCACGAAGCCGCTCATCCTGTGTGGCAATCCCAACAGGGCAAGTGTTAAGGTGACATTTACGCATCATTAAGCATCCGGCTGATATGAGTGGAGCAGTAGAAAAACCAAATTCATCAGCTCCTAGCAGAGCACCTATAACAACGTCGCGTCCTGTTCTTAACCCACCATCAACTTGCAACTTCACACGACCACGCAACTTGTTCAGAACTAGTGTTTGAAAAGTTTCAGCAAGACCAATTTCCCAGGGTAGACCGGTGTGTTTAATTGAACTCGATGGTGCTAATACATCTTTATTACATTGGATAGAATGTACTTCAAGGGAACAATTGCATTTAGATATGCGGATTAAAGTGTGCTGGGCTGAAAACAGAACAGGAACAATCTCCGACATACGCTGCTTCATTCCCATGGAG
>JABSQE010000084.1 GCA_013214245.1 Hyphomicrobiaceae bacterium | reverse complement strand
GAGATACCCAACTTTATTTCTAACGAGGACATTCAATTATCAGCTCGGTTTCGGTTATGCGATGTTATAACCATTTTAGAACATCACGAAATGGAACTAAAAAATCGTTTAATTACAAGATTATATGATATCGTTTCAGATTCACAAATTACGATATCGCAAATAGCATTCGAAACGGATGAGCCTGCTTTTTTCGTTATTTTTAAAATAAGCTCATATCATTCGGAACATTGTACATTCAATGAGTTACAACAACGACTACCAACACTTGTATCAACAACATTGACAGATTTCATTGAAGAAATGGCTACACCCATTGGTCATTGGCGCGTTGTAATCAACACAGGTCTCAAAATACCAATAAGTAATAGCCAGAATAAGATAACCGCTAGCAAAAAGTATAATTCGTGGTCACAAAACAGCTTGGCTTTAGTCTTTGGACTCTTATCAATAGTTGCTGTGCTTACTCTATTTGCTTTGTTGTAAAAAACATCTAGATACAAGGCTAACGGCTGTTTTTTCACTCTTAAAAAGATATTGGTTAATTACCGTAACCCAGCTAAAGCTTTATCTTTAAACATATACAATTGCATGCAGTTATTGTCGTTTTATTCAAGTCAAGACAACCACCAATTAGCGCTGTAACCCTTTGATCATTACAACATAAAAAAACATCACTAGAAATAGAAGGAAAATAAACTCGTGATTGAGTCGGCAGCAGCATTTATAAATATTGGCGAGCGAACTAATGTTACGGGCTCAGCAAAATTTCGAAAACTTATTGCTAACGATGATTATGAAAGTGCAGTCACTGTTGCTCGCCAACAAGTTGAGAATGGAGCTCAAATTATTGATGTCAATATGGATGAGGGATTGCTTAACAGTGAACAAGCAATGACAAAGTTCTTGAATACAATTGCTGCAGAACCAGATATCGCACAGGTACCAATTATGATTGACTCTTCGAAGTGGTCAGTAATTGAGGCTGGTTTAAAATGTGTTCAGGGCAAATCAATAGTTAATTCAATAAGCCTTAAAGAGGGTGAAAGTGCTTTAAAAAGACAAGCTAGTACAATTCAACGCTATGGCGCGGCAACCGTCGTGATGGCTTTTGATGAAAAAGGTCAGGCTGAAACCTGTGAACGCAAATTTAAGATTTGTAAACGTGCCTATGAAATTCTAACCCAAGATGTTGGTTTTCCTCCAGAAGATATTATATTCGACCCAAATGTATTTGCTGTGGCTACTGGCATGGAAGAGCACAACAATTATGCTGTGGAATTTATTGAGGCAACACGCCTTATTCGGCAACATTTACCGTATGCTCATGTTTCAGGAGGTATTTCCAATCTATCGTTTTCATTTCGTGGTAATGAGCCGGTTCGACAAGCAATGCATTCGGTATTTTTATATCATGCCATCAAGGCCGGACTAGATATGGCTATAGTGAATGCCGGCCAAATAGCAATTTATGATGAAATTGAACCGGAGCTTAAAGAATTATGCGAAGACGTCATCCTGAATCGGCGGACAAACGCGGTAGATGGACTTCTTACTCGAGCACAAAGTTTTAGGGACAATAATGAGAAGCGTAAAATTCCGAATCAAGCTTGGCGCCAAAAAGAGGTTACAGAGCGCATAAAACATGCCTTGATTAATGGCGTTAATGACTTCATAGAGTATGACACTGAAGAAGCTAGAAAGATTGCAGAACGCCCGCTGGATGTAATTGAGGGACCTTTAATGGCTGGTATGAGTGTAGTAGGGGATCTGTTTGGCGAAGGCAAAATGTTTTTGCCACAAGTAGTAAAATCAGCACGCGTAATGAAACAGTCAGTGGCCTATCTACGACCTTTTTTAGAAAAAGAGAAGCTTGCCTCCGGTGCCGGGCGAATACCGGCCGCAGGAAAAATTCTACTTGCTACCGTGAAAGGTGATGTGCACGATATCGGAAAAAATATTGTTGGAGTAGTACTCCAATGCAATAATTATGATGTAATAGATCTTGGCGTAATGGTACCTTCAAATAAAATTATCGAAACTGCAAAAAAAGAAAATGTAGATATCATTGGTTTGTCTGGGCTTATCACTCCGTCACTTGACGAAATGTGCATTGTAGCGAGCGAGATGGAACGAGATTTATTTAAAATACCTCTCCTTATTGGCGGAGCAACAACAAGTAAAGTTCACACAGCTGTCAAGATTTGCCCCAATTATAACCATGGACAAGCGATTTATGTAACCGATGCTAGTCGAGCTGTTGGTGTTGTATCTAACCTTTTATCCGAAAAGACTAAAGAAAGCTATATCAGTGCTAAACGAGCAGAATATAATAAGCTAAGAGACTCTCATCTTACTGGTCAACTGTGCAAAAAGCGTGTATCTCTTGTGAAGGCGCGAGCCAATGCCAAACCTATGGATTGGAAACGATATGTGCCATTACGACCTAATCTTTTAGGTTCTCTTACATTTCTCAGTTACGATTTAGATAACCTTATTCCATTTATCGATTGGTCTCCTTTTTTTGCAACATGGGAACTTGCTGGTCACTATCCAACTATCCTAGACGACAAAGTAGAAGGTAAGGAGGCACGAGAACTTTTTGATGACGCCCAGATTATGTTGCGGCGCATAGTTGCTGAAAAATGGCTTTCAGCAAGTAGTGTTATTGGGTTTTGGCCAGCTAATTCAGATGGTGATGATATAATAATTTATACAGATGACCGACGTTGCTATGAATTAGCACGCTTGCACACACTTCGACAGCAAATATTACGCCAAGAAGGACGAAATAGAGCTCATATGGCTTTGGCGGATTTTATTGCACCATTATCTACAGGTGTATCTGACTATATCGGTGGTTTTATTGTTACAACTGGACTTGGTGAAGAAAATGCTCTAAAAACTCACATTCTAGAAACAGACGATTATGGGCGCATTATGCTTAAAGCTCTGTCAGACCGACTAGCTGAAGCGTTTGCCGAACAAATGCACATGCGAGTGAGAAGAGATTTTTGGGGCTATGCAGCCGAGGAGAAACTTAATGCCAAAGATTTAATTCGCGAAGAATATCAAGGAATCAGACCTGCTCCAGGGTATCCTGCCCAGCCAGATCATACAGAGAAAGCTACTCTGTTCAAATTACTTGATGTTGAAGCGCAAACCGGGGTCTATTTAACAGAGAGTTATGCCATGCACCCGGGCTCATCTGTTTCCGGACTTTACTTCGCTCACCCTGAATCTTCGTATTTCGGAGTAGGTCGCATCGAGCGTGATCAAGTCGAAGATTACGCCAAACGTAAAAACTGGTCAATTGAAACTGCGGAACGCTGGCTTGCCCCTGTTCTAAATTATTCAACGTAGATAGATGCGAATAAGTCATAATAATAGTGTTAATAATCTTAGAAATTTGGAGAATAATAGCTTTAATTTAAGATATTACTTTATATAAAATTGTCCTAAGATTTTAAGTTCGCTAAGCAACGAATATACAAACACTTTACAGTTATTAGTAATTTACTTTTATCTACTCTCTAAGAGTAGCGTGGCTTTGCGGGGGGCGTTTTTATCTACATGACGAATTATACTAGTCATAATAAGTTACCTTATTAGAATGAATTTGATCTAACTTGGCTTTTCTACAAGAAGCATTGTTTTGATATCTGGTATATTAGCCGATTAACACTTTTAAACCCGCTTAGACTTTGGAAATATTTTTTATAAATGCTTTAAGTTGATTAAAGAGAACTCTTTACTGTTCTAGCTAAGATTTAAACCTGTTTAGGTGTAGCATGTTGTAGTTAGATTTTATTGCTTTATCATAACTTTAACTAGTTAAAGTCTTACTCTCACTTGCTAGTCAGAACAGATTAGATTATTAGGTACGTAGCCTTTACCCAGCTCTCGTACTTAACGCACTGGAAAAATTCAAACGTTTAATTAACCCTTACCGTTGTCTCTGCCACCTAGCTCGACATACCTACCATTTCATACTATGTTTTAACCACTGCTTGTATAAACAATACGCTCTCTAATACTATACGTTGCAAAAATTGAATGTACTCAAAACTATTTTTATGTTCTTTCAGTCGTATCGTCATTCGAAGCATCGATCTAAGAACAGAATGACTTACTTATTGCTTTATTCTGACAACTTAACTCCACTTATAGAATTGCATACCTCAGACTTAACTCTTATTGTCTTAATACCTTTCATAAAACGTGGGCCAACAAGCAAATCATCTAGCAACTAAAACAATATTGAGATTGAATATGATCAAAGACTATGCACCTCAGCTGCAGTGTTATTTACGTAAAACATTTGGGAATGACAATTTGCGAGTGGTACCTCATCCTAAGAAAAAAGACATGGCAGAGGTCTTTATCAAAGATGAATTTTTAGCTCCACTTTATCGTGAAGAAGAGGAAGGTGAAGTGTGTTACCAGTTGCAAATGGCTATTCTAGACATCGATCTTGATAATACTTAGTCGGGAAGAGCACGGATATAGCTTTGTTTATTCTTGACAACAAGTCAGCTAACATAGCGTTAATAAAGTAGAAACAAGCATTACGCCTAACGTCGTGGTTGTAGTTAATGTTAAGTTACATAAGAAAAGTAGTGTGTGGCTTGGTGCAGTGGCACGTGGTGATAATGAATGAACATCACACCCTAGTTGGTATAGGGGCTATCATCCTCATCGACGCTTACATGTGCAAAGAAATTGTATATGGTACGAGTGTGTTGATTCTGTAGAGAATAATAATTATAACTCGATCTGTTGTTATGAGAATACTAGGCAAAATTGTTAGAGAGGCTACTAGGTATAAAATTGCTCGCAACAAAACCATCAGAGTTGCTTATTTGCAGTGCTGAAGTCACTTCGTTGAAAATCTGCAGCCTCAAAAATAACAAATCTTACTCATCATTAGAATGGAAAAACTTTTTTCCAGAATGCTCCGTAAAGTAAGAATTAGATGTATTGTAACAGACGACAAGTTCTTATCTTATAATTATCGTAGTTTAGATATTACTGAATCGTACAAGCCTATAGCTTTGTAATGTACTCACTCGCTATAAGGCTTGAATTCTTGCTATGTTAGCAATACTTGATAAATATAATCATTGCTAGTATCATGTGTATCACTTCTTAAGAAGGCACCAAATATCTAATGATTGCTTGACGATAAATTTCAGGGCTAACTACCTCTAACAAGGGCTGTCGACAATCAGTCCGTTATTAAGTAGATTTGAAGCTTGACGAACTTTTTCTATTAAACCAACCAATAGCTATTGTGCATATATACATTGTATTAAATTCAACAATATAAATATACATTCTTTACCTCTTTTTTTTTTTCTGTAACGTGCTATTATCATATTTAATATATGTTATAAATATTAGGAAGTCGCACTTAATGGGAGGAGATCTATGGCTTCGGACATTGATGCGTCGTCAGATGTTGGGTATACATTTGATGATGTGCTCCTCGTTCCACAAGCATCAGACATACTTCCTAGTGATGTTCAGGTCACATCTTACATAACACAAAACACTCCTATTAACATTCCGATCATATCGTCCGCTATGGACACTGTTACTGAAAGTGATTTGGCTATTGCTATGGCACAATCAGGAGGTGTCGGAGTCATTCATCGCAATCTTACGGCTGAGTCCCAAGCTCGTGAAGTCGAGCGCGTCAAAAAGTTTGAAAGCGGCATGGTAGTGAACCCACTTACAATCACACCTGACAGTACATTAGCAGATGCGCTTCGTATCATGACAGAAAACAATATTTCAGGTGTGCCGGTTGTTGAGGATTTAAACGGTCAGCCAGGTAAGCTTGTTGGAATAGTTACCAATCGTGATGTACGTTTCGCAACACAACATGATCAGCCAATAACTGAGCTTATGACTAACAAGCTTATTACCGTCCTCACAAGTGTTTCTTGTGAGGAGGCTAAACGGTTGTTGCACAAGCACCGTATTGAAAAATTACTTGTGGTTGATACAGGCTTTCGTTGTGTGGGACTCATCACAGTCAAAGATATTGAAAAAGCACAAATTTATCCTCATGCTTGCAAAGATCGGCAAGGACGATTGAGAGTTGCTGCAGCAACAACTGTTGGCGATGACGGGCATGAGCGTACTGAGCGCTTGATAGCAGCCGGATGTGATCTTATAGTGCTGGACACTGCTCATGGTCATTCGAGGCGAGTTCTAGATGCAATTACCCGGATAAAGAAAACATCTAATAATATCCAAATTATAGCTGGTAATGTTGCAACAGCTGAAGCAACATGTGCGCTAATTGATGCAGGGGCAGATGCTGTTAAAGTTGGTATTGGTCCAGGTTCAATTTGTACAACACGCATTATTTCCGGTGTTGGCGTGCCTCAGTTGACTGCAGTTATTAATTGCGCAAATGCTGCGTCCAAACTGGGAAAGCCCGTCATTGCAGACGGTGGCATTAAATACTCAGGTGATATTACAAAAGCCATTGCGGCCGGGGCAAGCTGCGTCATGATTGGGTCACTTTTAGCTGGAACTGACGAAGCTCCTGGAGATACATACCTTTACCAAGGTAGAACTTATAAATCATATCGTGGTATGGGTTCTGTTGGAGCTATGGCTAGGGGTTCGGCTGACCGCTATTTTCAAAAAGATATTACAGATATGCTGAAGCTAGTGCCGGAAGGTGTGGAAGGTCAGATTGATTATAAAGGTCCTCTGTCGAATGTATTGCACCAGCTGGTTGGAGGGCTTAAGGCTGGTATGGGATATCTTGGAGCGCAATCAGTTGATGAACTTCAGAAGCGAGCTAAGTTTGTTAGAGTATCACCATCCGCACTACGCGAGGGTCACCCTCATTCTGTCGCGGTGACGCGTGAAAGCCCTAATTATCAAGGACGAACTTGACATGAGATTGTAAACTTGATTATTTTTTTGTCTCCAACAGGCTGACTAACTTCTAAAAACGATTATCGAATAGGTCTGAATAATGCGAAATGGTGCTCGCCTTGCCTCAGCCGTTCAGATATTAGCGGAAATTAATAAGCGTAATCGTTCTGCGACATCAGTTCTTAAAGATTGGAGTGTAGCCAATCGTTTTGCTGGTTCTTCTGACAGACTTGCTATTGGCAGCTTAGTTTATGAGGCATTGAGACGCAAGTTATCATTTGCAAATCAAATGCAGAATGACTCCCCGCGCTCATTAATTTTAGCTGCAACACCGCATATCTTTGCAGTGACTATAGATCAAATTTTAGAGATTGCCGACGGTTCACGATATGCCCTCTCCCCATTAAGCACGGAAGAATTAGCTGGTTTGAAACGACAGCTATCTACCGATGTACCGCAATATATACGCGGCGATTATCCAAAATGGTTAGCTCGGTCAATAGAGCGTGCCTTTGGTAATGATGCTGCACGGCAAGGCTCAGCTTTAGCGCGAAGGGCTCCTTTAGATTTGCGAACAAATGCCTTGAAAACAGAACGAGCGCAAGTGCTAAAAGCTCTTGAGCATACATCTGCTGTTCCATCTGCCAATATGCCACTAGCG
>JABSQE010000083.1 GCA_013214245.1 Hyphomicrobiaceae bacterium | reverse complement strand
TACTACCGACAGCACATGTACCATTCTCATGCGGTACAATGTAAATTCCATCATCATAAATCAGCGGGTTTTCTATGCTATTCGGGCATATGAACACGGCAGCTTGGCCCTTGATGCCATTGCCAATCATACGATCGACTATCGGTTGTAAAATAGCGAATGTTTGATATCCGGCAGTTAAGACGATCTCTCTAGAAATAATACTTCTGGTACCCTCTCTGTTGTAAACAGTGTGGTGAGTTTCATCAAAGTACCCGAATGTCCAGTGCTCCAATATATCTACATGGGGCGAAGTTAATAAACGTGCTTTTAGTGCTGTAGTATACAGTTTTGGGTTAACACGCGCTGTTAGCGTATCAAGTACATGGCCATAAGTAGTGAATTCAGACGCTAACCATTCTCCGTCACCATCAATTAATTTATCCGAAGTATTCACGACATTAAAAGAAAACTTCTCGTTACCATGGCACCACAATTTATCTGCCTGGCTTGACCTTAGATCAGCTCGTTCTAAAAAATTAAGTTTGCGAATTGGCATGATACGACCGCAACGCATATAGCCGGTTGGCTGGGCGGTTTCTTCCTCAAGACTTTCTATAAGCTTAGGTAACTCTACCAATGCATCAAATTGGAACTGCTTCTTGTTACTCCAGTTCTCTGGTGAGTAAGCCATGAGTGCACCTAAGACACCACCACTAGCACCTGAACCACAAGTTTTTTTTTCAACCAGGGCAATACTAAGTCCATTTCTGCTAAGAAAGTAAGCAACCCATAAACCTATAACACCGCCACCTATGACACATACATCGTATATTTTGGACATAGAATTTATATATAAAGTAATTAGGTCTTTTGGCAAGCCGCTAAATTTAGTGTTTAAGGTCAAGATAAAGCTGAAATTTTGTTCAGAGATTATGTAGGGAGATATATGATTGTGAGTGATATACTGTATGCTAAGATTATATGGGATGAAAATGAAACACCGATATCAGTAGACTTCTCTGATGTTTATTATTCACGAATCGATGGGCGATCTGAAACGCGTTATATCTTTTTAAGCGGTAACAAACTTCCTAATCGCTGGTATAATGGGATAGAGTTTGTTATTGCAGAATTAGGCTTTGGTACTGGCCTCAATTTCCTCGAAACTATTGCACATTGGCAAACATTCTCTTCAGGCGGAAAGCTTAACTACGTAGCTTTTGAGAAATTCCCTATGTCTAAGGTCGATTTAAAACGCGCACTCAAACCATGGAATGAGCTATCAGAACATGCTTCTAAATTGATTGATTTTTGGCCACCAAACACCGGATGGTCAAAATACGAACTGGATGGCAGTGTAACTCTACATCTTGCTATAGGTGACGCTAAAGCCATGCTAGAAGCATGGAACGCGGATGTTGATGCGTGGTATTTGGATGGATTCAGTCCAGCTAAAAATCCTGACTTGTGGGAAGCGGATCTTATTGAAGCGATGGTTAATCGCACGACACCTGGCGGTACATTTGCTACGTTTACAGCTGCAGGTTGGGTTAGACGTAACCTTAAAGCTGCGGGATTTAAGGTCGAAAAGATACCAGGATTTGGACGCAAACGCGAATGTTTGCGCGGTGATCTTATTATTAAATAATTTTTAGTACTATTTTTTAGCGTCATTATTTTGCAGGTCTTTACTTTTCTCACATACTGTGAGCTGTTAGGTTGTATACCTGTACCTATTTATAAGCTAGGTGGGAAATAAGAGCATCAGCGAAAAGCTTGGATAATTGCAATGCGTGTATTCGGAGACTTGCTGGATCGTTTAACATACGCTCCTAGCCGTAATACAAAACTAAATCTTATTGTATCCTACCTCCATTCCGTGCCTGATCCAGATCGAGGTTGGGCACTGGCAGTACTTACTAATGAGCTGCCATTTTCTTTTTCTTTTCGCCGTGCTATTAAAGAGTTAATAGTTAATAAGGTGGATTCTGAGCTGTTTCGTCTTTCACGCGATTACATTGGTGACACTGCAGAGACTGTAGCTTTGTTATGGCCACAGAAAACAAACACCTGTACAGCACCGCTTCTACTTTGTAAGGTTGTTGAAGACTTGAGGAGTTTAGATCGTACACAACTACCTGTCGTACTTGAAAATTGGTTGGATAAACTAGATGCGACTGGACGATGGGCGTTGCTTAAAATCATAACAGGTACGCTAAGGGTCGGTGTATCTGCACGTCTTGCTAAACTGGCTGTTGCTCAAGCATGGCAGAAGGATGTTTTAGAGATAGATGAGCTTTGGTATAGTCTGACTCCGCCTTACGAGATGCTCTTCAACTGGCTTGAGGGCACTGCCCAACGTCCTGAAGTGTCTAACTTGCCTATTTTTCGGCCTGTAATGTTAGCACATCCGTTAAATGGTGATGATTGGAATTCTATCGATCTTAAAAATCATCTTATTGAATGGAAATGGGATGGCATTCGTGTCCAGCTAGTATCCAAGGCTAAAGAAGTGCGCCTCTATTCAAGGACAGGAGACAATATTACAGCTAGCTTCCCCGATTTGTTGGATAAGGTTCATTTTGACGGAATTCTTGATGGGGAATTGGTAATTGTAAGAGATGGTAACATCGCACCATTTTTTGACTTACAGAAGCGACTTAATCGCAAAACCGTTACTAAAAAGCTAATGGATCAGTTTCCTCCATTTTTAAAGCTTTATGATGCGCTAGAACTGGAAGGCATAGATCTGAGAGAATGCAGCCTGGAGGAACGCAGAGCTAATTTGGAGGTTTGGTACGATAAAAACAGACCAGAATCAATGGATTTATCTTCGTTAATTTCAATCAATGACAAGAATTCTCTTATCAAGCTCTGGTCTGGTACACGGCAGGCTTCTATTGAAGGTTTAATGCTTAAACTTAAGACAAGTCCCTATGTGTCGGGCCGCCCGAAAGGCTATTGGTTCAAGTGGAAACGTACTCCTCTAACACTTGATTGTGTTGTAATGTATGCTCAACGCGGCTCTGGGCGGCGGTCATCTTTGCACTCTGATTATACATTTGGGCTCTGGTCTCCCAATAATGAGCAAAAGTTAGAACTTGTACCAGTTGGCAAGGCATATTCAGGTTTCACTGAAAACGAGCTGGCGTGTCTGGATCGTTGGGTACGAAACAATACGGTAGAGCGTTATGGACCTGTTCGCGCTGTAAAAGCGGGTCTAGTTCTAGAGATAGCGTTTGATTCTGTACATCGTTCTAGGCGTCATAAATCAGGTGTGGCGATGCGATTCCCTAGAATTCATCGAATAAGATGGGATAAACCAATAGGAGAAGCAGATAAGTTAAGCACCCTAATTTCGTTGATCGTAGAATGATAGTCATAGTTAACTTTATACAGTAACTACTGTTGTTTTATACTTTTTCAAAAGTAAATAAATTCCACTAAGTATGTTGTATGATTAAGACTGAACCTCACCGCGAACTATTTTATAAATTGCAGCTCACGAGATAGCTGTACGCGTTACAACTTCCAAAAAAGTAGTTATCCCGTTTTTTTAAACGCGCTAAGCTTAATTATTAAAACTATTTATACCATACTGCATATGGTGCCGCAAGAGGGACTTGAACCCCCAACCCCCTGATTACAAATCAGGTGCACTACCTTTTGTGCTATTGCGGCTTATTTAACAGTGAATATAAGTAGCAGAAATAAATTGAAAATTCCAGTCATTTTTATTGATAACTGATAAAGTAAAAAGTAACTGGTGAATGCCTTATTAATGTTTTAACCGTCAGATTTTAGATAAAGTTTGTATAAATATTGCACTATAAAGTTAAATCAGAGTTATCAGAAATTCAGTTGCCTGACTAAAAGAATATTTTGTATTGAGTTCCATGCTGACTATTCGCACAGATATCAATCGAGTAATTCAATACAGGCTCGAGAGCAACAACGTTATTTATGATGACAGCGTGAGAATTTGTTACTTGTTTCATCAAAAATATTTTGAAAGTTGAAAACAAATTAGCAAAAATTATAATTTTTATCAGTAGACCTTATATTCAGTGTTATCTTGCTGAAAATTGAGACATGTGTGGTGCAATTAGAAGGCTATAGACATAATCCGTTTAAAGCATAAAGTTTAGGTTAGGGGAGTTCGCTATGTTATTTATAGCTTTAGGAAGGCTAAGTGAGTCTTGAACAGAGATAGAGATTTGATAATTTTGGGGTCAGGTCCTGCCGGTTACACAGCAGCAATTTATGCGGCACGAGCTATGACTTCACCACTGATTGTAAAAGGTGCTCAGCCTGGAGGACAGCTCACTATCACTAATCAGGTTGAAAACTATCCAGGTTTTTCTAAGCCTATTGATGGAACATGGCTTATGCAGCAGATGGAAATACAAGCTGTGTGCTATGGAGCCGAAGTCATTGCAGATCATATAGTAAGCGTCTCGCTTGACGAATACCCTTTCAAGTTAATCGGCGATAGTGGCAAAACGTATACATGTAGAGCACTAATTATAGCTACTGGTGCTCAAGTACGTTGGCTTGGTCTACCTTCAGAAAAAGCATACCGAGGATATGGAGTTTCTGCTTGTGCAACCTGTGATGGCTTTTTTTTTAGAAATAAACAGGTGGTTGTCGTTGGTGGTGGAAATACAGCAGTAGAAGAAGCACTTTTCCTAACCAACTATGCGAGACAAGTTACATTAGTACACAGACGTGACAATCTCAAAGCTGAAAAAATTTTGCAAGATCGCCTATTTAAGAATCAAAGTATCAAAATTGTTTGGAATAGCGTTATTGATGAGATCAGGGGGAATGATGACCCTAAACAAGTCACACACGTGGTGTTGAGCGATGTAAAAACCGAAGCGTTAACTAAATTAACTGCTGATGGTGTGTTTATTGCCGTTGGCCATGCTCCGGCTACAAGCTTGTTCAGCGATCAGTTGGATATGTGTAACCGCGGTTATATTATTACACATCCAGATTCAACTCGTACTTCCATACCTGGTGTCTTTGCAGCTGGAGACGTGACTGATGATGTTTTTAGGCAAGCCATCACATCAGCCGGAATGGGATGTATGGCAGCATTGGAAGCTGAACGTTGGTTGGCAACGTTTCGGC
>JABSQE010000082.1 GCA_013214245.1 Hyphomicrobiaceae bacterium | reverse complement strand
CTTGTCCCCACAAAAGGAATTCTATAGCATGATAACCTGTGGCGACGTTTGATTCTACACCATCCGCCTCATGTAATACATCAGACAACAACAACTTTGTAATATGAGTTGCATTAATGTGTTTGCCGCTAATATTCAATTTTTTATTAGCTATGATGTTAGCAGTGTACAGCCTGTTCTCTTCAGATTCCATACCGTAATCTCCCGCAACATAATCGATCAAACCTTCATCTAAAGGCCAGGCATTAACTTTACCTTCCCAATCATCAACTATAGCGTTGCCAAAACGAAAAACTTCTGTCTGCAGGTATGGTGCTCGTGCAGATATCCAAGCCTTTCTGGCTAATACTAAGTTGGCATCTGTTGGTTGAGCAATTAGTCTGTTAATAGCTCTGTTTAAAGCTCTAGCGGAAGTGAGGGAGTCTTCATATTTAGCAAGAGCAATATCAGAGTATGTTGTGATTATTTTTTGTGGTATAATATCAGCGTTCGCTGTAACTGTTGTAAAATGACTTAAAGCTACAGCAGCAACAGATGTGAAAAATTTATGCATAGTCGTCATTACTAATTTCCTCATTGTTGCGTTAAAGTCTGATGCAAGCATTTTTTGCACCCGACGTAGTTGCTGGATATTGGAAAGTTTGAGGTGCTATAAGGTTGCTGTATGCTTTTGTCATTTTAATGTAAATCTTCTGATTAGGTCTTTTTATAACTATCATATACTTACGAATATTTCGAAATCCACCGCTTCAGCCATAAAGGCGTATATTTACTGAAGTGTGACCTGCTAGTCTTCATGTATAAAAATAAGAATTTATTGTATTTTGAATGCAACTTGCTTGTTGTCCTTTTACCATAACGATGCGCTAAAAAATGCACGCTAATTAAAAAAACAGTTCAGCTTAGAACTAGATAAGGTGTCGAGCGAATAAACATATTCATCTACATATGGTGTAAATACCAACGCGCATATTTAGCATACAATATTATTTATTTTAAGTCTGGACTAGGATTACTGCGTAATAAGTAACATTAGTTAGATACAATAGTGATCTAATTTGGTCAATGGAATGCCCAAACGGAATTAACTGTGGCGTTCCTAATTACAAACCGCACTTTGTTTTATTGCCGTTTTTAGTCTGTTTCTGGGTACTCATATGCAAAAACCTAATGATATAAAGTCACTCAACATTTAAATCAACGCCATAATGATATGGTTAGATTTATAGTTAGTAATTTTATTTTACTTTCAAACTTGTATAGTACGTTGGTGTAAGAACTTTTTTCTTTAATATAATCCTATGTCGGGCTATTTTTATAAACGGGGATGAGCAAAGCTCTGAGCAGTTTTTTGTCACAATTTCAATAATAAAAGTGTTCTATTCTGAATTGTCAATTGATGATAAAACCATCAAGTCTCATACAGTCTCAAAAATACCGATCTTGTTGGTAATTAAGTTTTAACTGGAGAAAGAGATTTCGATTTTATCCCGCTAGTGCTGTCTCTTTGCCAGGTTTCTCATTCCTTGAGGTTCTACTGGGATTGTGAGCCCAGTTATAATATCTTTTATGAAATGGAGCTGGCATATGAGTGCAGCAGATGTGTGGAGTGTGTTCGGGGACAAACAAGGTTTTTTAGATGTTAAGCGATCCGTTCGTGGTTTCCGATGGCAGGAGAGATTACAGAATGAACAACGCAAAAATGCAATTGCTATAACTCAGCGCTATGATTTGCCTGGACTTCTGGGACGCGTACTTGCTGCACGAGACGTTGGGCTCAATGAAGTTGATACCTTTCTCAATCCTTCTCTGAAAGAGTTAATGCCTGATCCGAGTTCTGTTCGCGATATGGATGTTTCTGCGGCTCGAATTGCTACTGCCGTTACCAATAACGAAAAAATTGCTATTTTTGGCGATTACGATGTCGATGGCGCATGTTCATCAGCTTTATTACAGCTTTTTTTGGGCTTTCATCACATAAGTGGCCGTATATACATTCCCGATCGATTAATAGAAGGATATGGTCCGAACCCGAGTGCCATTGAAATGCTAGCTAATGAAGGGGCTACCCTAATTGTTACGGTCGACTGTGGTACGACCAGTTTTGAATCCTTAAAGATTGCGGAGCGCCTTGGTGTTGATGTTGTGATTGTAGATCATCATCAGGCTGATGAGCTTCTTCCTAGAGCAGTTGGCGTAGTTAATCCTAATCGTCAAGATGACTTGTCAGGTTTAGGACAACTTTGTGCTGCTGGTGTTGTTTTTCTATTGCTGGTTGCTGTAACTCGAGATCTACGCCGTAAGAATTATTACTCGACAAAAACACCGCCTGATCTCTTACAACTGCTTGATCTTGTGGCGCTTGCAACTGTTTGTGATGTTGTTCCTCTTACGGGTTTGAATCGAGCTTACGTAAATAAAGGGTTGCGAGTAATGCATAACCGACAGAATGTAGGAGTTACAGCGCTCTTTGACGCTGCAGGTCTGAAGCAAGCTCCTACGCCTTATCATATGGGATTTGTGTTAGGTCCACGGATTAATGCAGGTGGCAGAATTGGCAACTCAGGGCTTGGTGCAACTCTGCTGTCAACAGCAGATACAATGCAAGCAACTAATATTGCTATCCAACTTGATAAGCTGAATCGTGAACGCAAGTATATTGAGTCTGAAATGCTGGCTGCAGCAATTATAGAAGGAGAGGCAGCCCTAGAAGCAAATCCGAAAGCTGCGATTATAATTCTAAGCTCGACATTATGGCACAAAGGCGTGGTAGGTTTGGTGGCTAGCCGTTTAGTTGAATGTTTTCGCCGGCCGTCATGTGTTATAGCCTGGGATGGCGAAAGTCAGGGCGCGGGTTCTCTTCGTTCCATTGCAGGTGTGGATGTTGGCGCTGCGGTTAGGGCGGCTGTTAGAGCAGGTTTTCTTGTTAAGGGTGGTGGCCATTCAATGGCTGCGGGGCTTACAGTGATGCGAGATCAATTTAGGAGTCTGAGTCGATTTTTGAATGACTACCTCCATAATTCTTCCTTGCGTGCGCGTGACGTGGCTGTTTTAGAACTTGACGGAGCGTTAACAGCTCGCATTGCTAATGATGGACTTATGACGCTTTTAGAACTTGCTGGTCCTTATGGACAAGGCAATCCGCAACCACGCTTTGCTTTTGGAGAGCATACAGTGAGATCAGCAAGAATTGTTGGCGGATGCCATGTGCGCTGTATACTTCAAAGTAGTGATGGGGCTAGGTTAGACGCTATTGCTTTTCGCTCAGGCAATCAGCCACTTGGACAACTTCTTCTCGAAGCTAATGGTAGGCCGATACACATCGCAGGTACTTTGCGCCGCGATACTTGGGGGGGGCGTGCCAAGTTAGAGTTGTTAATTGACGATGCATTTGACCCGCGACAATAGTCATATTAATCCATGAGACTTTTACCTAAATCTAAATCGGTCAAAGTATCAGAATAGTATTTAGATAGCTGTTCTATGACAACCTGAGAGTACATCCGCGCCGAATCGCCGCTAACGGCATAAACGCTGTAGCTATGGTGTTTGTAGATTTATCGTTGTAACTTAGGCAAATTATACTGACAAAATCGTGACTATTACCAAAACTTTTATAACTACCGATATTAAAGGAAAAAAATGCCGAGAAAGCTCATCATTGACGGTGACGAAATCGAGGTAGATGGTGGCACCAGTCTATTGCAGGCGTGTGAATTAGCCGGCCGCGAGATACCGCGGTTTTGCTATCACGAGCGTCTTTCTATTGCCGGAAATTGTCGTATGTGCCTAGTCCAATTAGATGGTATGCCCAAGCCCGTTGCCTCCTGCGCTATGACCGTGAATGACATTCGCCCTACACGTGATGGATCCCCGAATGTTATTAACACACGTTCCGAAGTTATAAAAAAAGCCCGTGAGGGCGTCATGGAATTTCTCCTTATTAATCACCCGCTTGATTGCCCAATCTGTGACCAGGGTGGCGAATGTGATCTTCAAGACCAAGCCATGGTTTATGGGACAGGTGGCAGTCGCTACGAAGAAAATAAACGAGCTGTCGACGAGAAATATTTCGGTCCTCTCATCAAAACGTCTATGACGCGGTGTATCCAATGTACTAGGTGCGTTCGATTTATGACAGAAGTTGCTGGTGTTGAAGAGCTAGGCGCTGTAGGTCGTGGCGAGGACATGGAAATTACTACCTATCTTAAGCATGGTATTGATTCTGAGCTCTCAGCTAATGTGGTGGATTTGTGTCCCGTTGGTGCGCTAACGCACCGTCCATGGGCTTACAATGCTCGTCCTTGGGAGCTGCACAAAACAGAATCTGTCGATGTTATGGATGGATTAGGTTCAGCTGTGCATGTTCACACTCGAGCTAGAGAAGTTATGCGCATATTACCCCGGCTTAACGAGGATATCAACGAAGAGTGGATTTCAGATAAAACTCGTCATGTGTCAGATGGCTTACGCACCCAACGATTAGATCGTCCCTATTTGCGTAAAAACGGTCGTCTGGAACCAGTGAGCTGGAGTGAAGCATTCGAAGCTATCGTAGAACGCATTCGAGCTACCGACTCTAGTTTTATTGGAGCTATAGCAGGCGATATGGTTGGGGCTGAAGAGATGTTTGCCCTTAAGGATCTTATGGGTCGTCTTGGTGTTCGTAACATCGATTGCCGACAACATGGCGAGGTGTTCAATCCTACGTGGGGTCGAGCGTCGTACGTTTTTAACCCTGGAGTTGCCGCGATTGATGAGGCTGATGCTATAGTCCTTATAGGAACTAATCCGCGTATAGAGGCTGCTGTTCTAAACGGACGCATCCGAAAGCGTTGGCGAGGTGGTGGAATTAATATTAGTGTGGTTGGCGAACCGCACGAACTTACATATCCCTACAAGTTTATCGGTTCTTCAGGACCAGCATTAGCTTCCATGGAGCGAGATGGGTTAGGTGACGCAGAGCGCCCTATCTTTATAATTGGTCCAGGCGTATATAGGCGGCCGGATGGAGAAGCAATTTTGTCAAAAATTGCGAGGCTTGCCAAATCTCTAGGAGCTTTAAAGACAGATTGGAACGGTTTTGCTGTGCTGCATACCACGGCCGCGCTGGTTGCGGGCTTGGATTTAGAGTTTGTTCCAAAAATTGGTGCCCTAAAAACCTCTGAAATAGTTAGTGGCGCCGCAGAAGTTATATACAATTTGGGAGCAGATGAAATCGAAGTGCAATCTGACGCTTTTGTTATTTATCAAGGCACCCATGGTGATCGAGGCGCTCAACGTGCTGATGTGATCTTGCCTGGTGCTGCATATACAGAGAAAATAGCAACTTTTGTTAACACTGAAGGTAGAGCTCAGCGAACATCAAGGGCGGTATTCCCTCCAGGAGATGCGCGTGAAGATTGGACGATTATTCGTGCTTTATCTGAGTGCCTCAATGCTAAATTGCCATATGATAATATCCAACAATTGCGTGATGCAATGTTTAGAGCCGCCCCAGTTTTGAAAGACGTTGGCATGATGTCGTGCACAGATAATTCCGACATAGACAGACTACTTAGGCTTGATGGTAAAGTAGGAATTGAGCCGCTTACGTCAATAGTAATGGACTTCTATCTCAGTAATCCGATTGCGCGTGCATCCTCAATTATGGCAGAATTAAGCGCTCTCAGTCAGGCAAACAAAACGCCTGTAGCGGCAGAATAAAGGAGCGTATTTATGTCAAACTGGCGTGATTCATTTGATTTCTGGTGGTTGTATGGATGGCCAATAATCCTTGCGGTGATTCAAAGTTTGGCGCTTATGGTCGTGTTACTGCTTGTTATTGCCTATTTGCTTCTCATGGATCGTAAAGTCTGGGCAGCGGTGCAAATGCGTAAAGGTCCTAATGTTGTAGGTCCATTCGGTCTATTTCAGTCTTTCGCTGATTTGCTAAAATTCGTACTCAAAGAGCCTGTAATTCCAGCTAGTTCCGATAAGATGGTTTTTTTGCTAGCGCCGATTGCCACCACGTTATGTGCATTAGCTGCTTGGGCTGTAATCCCGGTTAATAGTGATGGTTTTGGTGTTTGGGTAATTTGAGATTTGAATG
>JABSQE010000081.1 GCA_013214245.1 Hyphomicrobiaceae bacterium | reverse complement strand
CTATAAAACGTGGCATTGCATCTGGTGTAATGACAGCAGTTGGTGGATTGGGCCACGCATTTCCATACTTGATACCCGATTTTTGGGTTGCAACATCATTAGCTATATTTTTAGTGTTTGTAGAGCTTTGGGCTATCGCCTGGATACAGAACAAGTTCATGAAAACTCCTTTTTTTAAGGCGGCATTACAGATTGTTCTAGGTGGTGCACTTGTTTTTACTGCTGGCATTTTAATCGGTAACGCTTAGTAAAAACCATATTGGGTTAAATTTTATTATTTACAGTACTAAACGACTGTTACATATAGTTTACAATAAAAGACGTGATTTCAACTATCGTTTATGTTGCCTATGAAGGAGTTGTTCCAAATTAGAGCTTGTGCTTGCTGATTAGCCCATTAATAAATGCCAATATGAAATTTTATATCTATGTCAATATCTTGTTTAGGTTATTAGCGTTGGTTGTTTTGAGCAACTTTTGCCTTTATGCATACGAAGTTAATTAATTTTTTCGAACTTTTAAACAATTACTTAAGAAGATATAGTCACAGCTTTCCTTAGAAATGTTACTTAACACAATTTGAAGAGTATTTTTTCTTGCTAACTTCTTTTTTTAAGCTAGAACAATATTAGTATTGCTCTTATCGCGAACAAAAACGCGTAAAAGAAGTAGGTGAGAGCAAGTTTGTTCGTTATTTTAAAGCATATACCTTCCAGCCACTAAAGTTGCAGATAACATTAATTTATCAATGACAGAATTAAATTTAAGACTTCTACTAGATAGATTAGAAGTAATTGTTGGATTTTACTCTAAAATTAAGCATATTTTTGCTTATACATATTACTAAAGTATTACTTTTCTATTTATGTAGCTAGACCCGTTTTTTGACAAATAACAAATGAACAACTCATGATACATTAATAAAGATCCTACTATCGTAAGAGGCTATATTATCCTGGTGTAAGATTTAATTTAGATTCATTACGGCTATAACGAGCATGAATGTCTGCTTTAATGATAACTCTTTAATATCTCTAATGATCGACCATTAAACCCAATAAAACTAACTTTCATTGGCTTGATGCTTAAGTTCTACGAAAACTATTATTTAAAGTATTAATATACAGCTTTCATTAACATGATTATTGATAGCTTTAATCAACCTATCCATCTAAAATAGATTCTAGATTTTCTATCTTTTACATGCAATTGAACACTCGTATGTTACCCTGGACTGTTATATTGGGTCATGAAATCCACAGCATGTCCTAAATCCTATAGCCAGTAAATTGGATAGAGGACAAGCAGTGATGCGACAAGTTATTTTAAATATTTTAGGTATTGTAGCGGAAATAATTATGATTGTTTCTATCAGTTGCTCGCTACTAGTTTACCCATGGTGGATGGCAGTTGTGACAACAATTTTAATAATTTTTTTTTGTTGTATACTCGAGTGTTCTCGGCAGAAACACGAGGATTCATTTTATTTCGTTGATGAAAGTCGCTTTAGGTTATTCTTACTCAGTCTAACAGGAGTGACTGAAGGTTCTGCTAGAGCATTAGCAGCTGGTATTGCAGTTTTGTTAACATTTTCGGGTAACGATAAAGAACGTACCTTTGTACTAGCCTGTATCTTTGCATTTTGCCTCTTTCTAGGTACTGGTCTTCTAAGGCGTGGCTTTTACAAGTATGGGATGCGTCCACTACGATGGAGCTATTTCCGACTTTCTTTTCCTTTAGGTCTTATGTTTTCTAGCGGTGTTCATATTGCTACTGAACTTGATTTCCTTGCAGTTGCATCATTAAAAAATCTTGCCGGATATTTTTTTCTTGATCTTTCTCCGCGACCAACCATACAGCAGATGAGCGATTTAGCATTTAAAATTCGCCACACTATTGATGCATTGATTGCAGACGTGTCAGGGAACTTGTTAGGACAAATTTATGCACCGTTTGTTGCGATACTGGTTAGTATCAATATTTTAATTGGTTTTGTCCTCGCTGCTTATGTCGCAATAATTCTAGAGGTCGTACTATTCTTTGAGGGTGGACGTAGGTAACATTTAGAAGACCATATAACACTAGGTAATCGCATAATAGATATTATGGAACAACCTACGTCCTATAACTTATTCGAGTATAAAATATAATCCAGAAAATATATTGGTGTTTACTTATTAGATGCTGATGCAATCCATGCAGTTCGATCGCTCATTCTGCAGCCTCGTTCTGATAATTAATGCTATCAGCACTTGAGGCTGTATCAGGATCATCAAGCATACCGAGAGCATGAAGGTAAGTATCTAGGATTGCCTCTTCCTCGTCACGATCGTCCTTAGATTTTTTTCGCAATCTTAGAATCTGACGTAACGTCTTTACGTCAAAGCCAACGGCTTTCGCCTCTGCTAGTTTGTCACGAATATCATCTGTAATAGCTTTTCTGTCTTCCTCCAGACGTTCAAGCTGTTCTACAAATTGGCGTAACTGTGTCTGTGCGTTGCCATGAAGTGTAGTCATACTAAATACCTCAATTACCTGTCGTATCCACATAATAGGGTAAAGGCTGTCGCAATCTCACACCAGAGCATGCAACTTAGGCTCAAATAAGTCAGAAATTTGCTAAAAACTCTGTAAATTTAAGTTTCAAATCGAATGCAAAGTGAGATTACAATATATTTCTATTCTGTCGATATTTTGACGCTATCGTTTAGAAGAACGATCATCAAGAAAGCAATGAAGATTATTCAATTTTTTCCACAAAACCCTCAACATGGTAAAATTCATATTTTTTAGTTCGTCACTAAAATTTTGACTTTGATATCTTCCTTCTTTAATCTTCAAACTTGTAATTATAATGGATAACGTTGTGTATACAATTTGTAGCCAGATAAGGTTTTGAGGCTTAATTAGTCTAAAGTTTTTATTTGATCCGAATTAGAACAGCTAGCAGTACAATCTGTGTTAGACAAATGAAGCCATGAAAACTGATAGCTGCAGTTGCTCATAGAGATGTTATATTTCTCGGAGGCTAAGCTTTGTGTTAATTAACCTGTCTTTTTATTTATGTTGCTTTAACTGTTATGAAGAATATGCTTTCAAATCTTTGCACCAGTCAGGATTTATAATTAATTCCTAGCAATCAGCAACCAGTATAAGTTTTCTAAAGAAAGTTTCACAGAAATTGCGTCTTTCGATGAAAAAAAAATAAAGTTAATTTAAAAATTTCGGTTAGTTGAGGGAAAAATAGTGTACTTTTTTTTTAATACTATAACCTCTAAATCTGGCACCCTAATAATCTATAAGAGCACTATATACCCGCATACATGAAAAAACTCGTCATAAGTAATAGTGTCAGCAGAGAGCCAACTACGCCTAATGATTATACTAAATTATAAAAACTTATTCAACTTGGCACTATTGGTTACTGTTTATTCGACTGTAATGTGCTTGCCTACCACAGTTTTAGCCGGTTTAAAATTTTGTAATGCAACTTCAAGCCGTGTTGGGATCGCAATCGGCTATCAAGATAAGCATGGTATGACAACTGAAGGTTGGTGGAACATCAACGCACAAACGTGTGAGAATCTATTAAGAAACCTTGCTCCAAACCGCTATTTCTATATTTACGCTGTCGATTACGAGCGCGGTGGCGAATGGTCTGGCAGGTTGAAGATGTGTGTTGCTGACAAAGAGTTTATTATACGTAATGTCAAAAACTGCGAGGAACACGGTTACAATACTGTAAAGTTTCATGAAATTGATGTTGGCAGCGCTTTAGATTGGACCATTCGCTTAGCAGATGCTCCTACCGCTAAAAAATCATCTAATTGACTTTTATACTTCAGGAGCGAAAATGTATGGTAAAGACTGTGACTTTCAAAATTAAAGTCAATTGAATGCTTGCAGAGTTGCGTTGCTCCACATGTTCAAGGCGAAAAGACTTATAAATATCTTGCGTTATTTAGTTTCAAAGTTATATCTTTAAAAGCATTTTCACACTATGTTACAATCAGGCAGATTACGCTGCTGAAAAAATTAGCCAAAAATTTTGAATGTATCAAAGACATCTGCTGCCATTTCGAATATATAAGATTACCGGCCTTTGGCAAGGTAGATCTTAAAATTAAGAATTAAATATCCAGTACGTGTATTGTTACAACCTAATTACATTATTTTTGAACTCCTAGCTAACATCTAGCATTTTTTATGGAATATAGAACAATTTTTGTGACTTATAGTTCTTCGATCAGGGAGCTGCGTAGCTCTATGATAATATCGTTACATTCTAGATTTTGGCTTCACTTATAGAGTCTTAGAAAATGGTTGTGGAACATCACTACGGCAAAAAAGTCTACGCTGAAAATTACATTTGCTCATATGCTAAGAACTCAAAATGTAAAGTAGCATAGCTAAAAGGACATGCACTTTAATGTGTAACTTGCTCCTCAGGAGTATCATGAATTGATTGAGACGCCATAGGTATGTTGTTGAGCATACAACGAGCTGAAAAATTTCATGTAACAATGTTTACATCTTGTTCACACACCAAGCCCGAAGAATACGACGCAGAAAGAGGCCTTCGCACAAATCCCCACACGAACAATCTCAGGGTTAAATTTTTACTTTAAACTCGACTTGAAACAATTAGCCCCTTTTAATTCTTCTAGGCTTTTGAAATTGAAGCCTATTATAGTGACTTCTATTTCTAGTTCTAAGAGCAGATATTAACCATACAAAAAGCCGAAAGAATGCGCCCATAACAAGGCCTGTAAGTAACAGTAACATAGATTTTGGATCTAATTCTCCAATTAATGTTGCATATGCACTATTAGTGATCTCAGGCAAGAATATTTCCATCCGAGTAATAAGGAAATCAAGTATATCCTTAGATATTTTGACCAACCTGCTGAATGTCTGTAGATCAAATGTGGCTAGATATGTGTATACAAACACCGCTAATACCAGTTCTAAAGCCACTATAAGCACAAATTTTAATATGACACTTAAAATACGAAAAGCCTCAAACATGCACTATTTTCTTCTTTTTATGATGTCTATTCTGCATTTACAGAAATACATTTCTGGTCATGCAATTGTGAGTCGACAAAATAATATTAATATCAGTACTGTGTAATTACTGTTATATCATAGCAAAAAGTAGCAAACAAAAACACACCACTGTACATAGGTCAATATAATGTTACGTCATCCAGAATCTAGTTTAACTGAAATGCGATAAAGCATCAGAGCAGGCAAAAATGATAGTTACTAATACAAAAAAAATATCATTAAATATTCCTAATATTTTGACAATAAGTCGTATCGCCATAATTCCGCTTGTTGTTGGAACACTTTACTTTTCTGATGGGCTTACTTTCGCACGATGGGTTGCTGCCGGGCTCTTTGTTCTTGCTGCTTTATCAGATTTTCTTGACGGCTATCTTGCACGTATTTGGCAGCAACAATCTGAGTTTGGACGTATGCTTGATCCTGTTGCCGACAAGCTACTTGTTAGCGCAGTTACGTTGATGCTAGTTTACGAGGGTACCATCACAGACACATCAGTTTGGGCTGCACTTATAATTTTGTGCCGAGAGATATTAGTATCGGGTCTGCGTGAATATCTTGCACAACTAGACGTCACACTACACGTGACCGTACTCGCAAAGTGGAAAACTGTGCTTCAGATGCTTGCCATCATGTTGCTGCTTATTGGACCGGCTAGCGGTAGATTAGGGTTTGTATTAAGCGATATTGGATTATCACTTTTTTGGATAGCAGCTACTCTTACAATGTGGACGGGTACAGGCTATCTAACGGCTGCCATTACCCATGCCTTAAAATAACTAAGATCTTGATTTCAGTTCGTATGCTACTGAAATTAAATTTTGTTATTTGTAGCAGCTACAGTTATGAATTTTATTCAATTTACAACACTAACACTGCTTCTTAAGATATCTTAGTGAACTGGCAAGTCTCAAATTGACATCTGGCTAGTTAGCATTGTAATATAAACACGTTATAACACACACACTAGTTCATCACCGGCTAACAAACGTAGCTTGCCACCGATAATCAGCACGTCAAAACTGACGCTCAAATTATAGGTGGCCATAAATTACGTAATTTTATCATTCGCTGGAGGCTGAATAGAGATACATGCAAACCTGCTGTTATTAATATGCTGGAAATAGATTTTAGTCTTGATTAAGAAGTAGAAGATCTGCCAAAAAAGCCATGATGTAAGCATTACAATTACCTTTATTAATTGTGTGCGGGGTAGTGTGAGTGCCGGCCTTTGAAAAAGTAAATAGGGTAGAATCCGCTTACGTCATGATTAGCAAACTCAAACTAATAGAAAATAACGCTCACTAATGTTAACTACTGCAAGGAGTCGAGTAGTTATAATGTGCCCGTTGCACTTGTTCATCGCAAAGCCATAAATTCAATGTAGAGATCGACTTATTTATACAGTGTTATGCAAGCACCTTTACAGAAGATTAAAATCAAGCTTTACAACAGAGAGAAACGCTGAGTTTAAGTCAAGAGTGTGGTGCTAGTGCAATACTCGCAATGAAATTAAACCTATCAATATATCACGTATTCTATACGATTACATAATTTGCTATTTTCTTGAGACGTAATTTCGTCTCCCGTACTCCTAAATGACGCACAAATATATCAGTATTATGAACAGTCTCAGCATTTTTAGACACTAGAGGATGCCACCAGGCCAAGTCCTTACCTTCGTTTACCAACCGATATGCACATGTCTTTGGTAGCCAGTCTAATTGACTAACTATTCGAGATGTGAATCTCAAATAGTCAGAAACTTTATTATGTCGATTGTCATAATCTGAGCAGCGACATGTACCGATAGTCAACAATTTACAGGTAAGTCTGGTGGTGTAAATATCACCAGTATCTCCTATCTTTGGCATACAACAAAGCTCACACCTATCACATAATTGCTACCATTCATCGAGGCTCATTTCAGTGAGTCCTTTACGTTGCCAAAAGGGGAACGCATTTTTTCATTATATTTGTTTTTTATCAACTTTTTACCTTTGTCTTGTATGCTAATCATCTAATTTCAGCTCTATGATAAGTTCTAATTAATTTTAATGCAATCTATGACATGCAGAGCATAAAATTAATTTGCAGCAAATTAGCTGGGGAGACTTGTATGTGAAGCGTAGCAACTCTACTAATTTTTATGTTGCAAAATGTGCTAAAATCAACAATCCGCTTCTTACTTTATGACTATACTCAGCTTGTCATCTAAAAATATTAGATACTTCTCAAGGTATTTAGGTAGACTTATTTTTGCTTGAAATGACGGAATTTTGGCCTCCACCAGTAGGATTAACAATATGAGCCTACGTCTATCCCAAATTGGTACCGGAGATGCTTAACAAATCCCTAATTTGACGACTGGAATCAATTTGATGTATTTCAAACATCCATTTCGTCAACAATTTTTTAATGCTTACTTCTCATACACGAGCTAAAAGCATTGAGCAAACCTATAAATTTGCATATTAGTATTATGCAATATTACAAATTAAAACGCGTTACTTGCGACGCACTAGCGGAGTATACACCTCAATGGCATTGCCACAGTTTGTCTATCATATAAGTAATTTATCAAAAGCTTATCCAGGCGGCAAGCAGGTACTAAAGGATGTATCACTATCATTTATGCCAGGAGCGAAAATTGGTGTTGTAGGTCTCAATGGTGCTGGTAAATCTACTTTACTCAAAATCATAGCTGGCAACATTCAAGATTATTCTGGTGAGGCTTGGGCAGCAGATGGTATAAAAATTGGTTATTTATCTCAAGAGCCAGAACTCGATCCTGACAAAACAGTGCTGGAAAATGCTAT
>JABSQE010000080.1 GCA_013214245.1 Hyphomicrobiaceae bacterium | reverse complement strand
ATTCCAGCCTGACTCACAACCACACAATGCCGACCAACCACTACGTTGTGCCCAATTTGAACAAGATTATCAATTTTTGTACCCTCACCAATAATCGTATCTTTAAGGGCCCCACGATCAATTGTTGTATTAGCACCTATTTCGACGTCATCTTGAATTATTACACGGCCTACCTGTGGTACTTTTAGATGCCCCTGGGAGCCCATAGCGTAACCAAAACCATCCTGCCCAATTCGAGCACCCGCATGAATTGAAACACGATTACCGATTAAAGCATGGCAAATTGTCGTATTAGGTCCTATATAACAATTACGACCTACATAGCATCGATACCCGACAACAGCACCTGCACAAATACGACTTCCGCTACCGATTTGTGCCTCAGGACCAATTAATGCTCCAGCTTCAATCTCTGTACCTTCTTCAATCACAGCATTCGGATCAATAAATGTCGTAGTATTTCCTGATAAAACTTTAGGTTGACACGATGTGGGATAGAAAAGTTTCAAAGTAGAAGCAAATGCCTGATAAGGTTCACAAGTTATAAGCGGTTGTGTCGTGTCAGGAAGACGATCTGCATATTCTTTTTTTACAAAACAAGCTGCAGCTTTAGTAGAGGCTAAAAAACCGAGATATTTTCGATTATTTAGGAAAGTTAGGTCATCTCTTCCAGCCTCATCAATTGGTTTGACATCAATAACTACTTTATTGCTGCCGTTTAACCCAGACTTGGGCATCCGCAGATTTTTGCAGATCTTATCTAGGGAAAAAGGCCCTGCACGTTCAAAAAAACCAGGATGCTCCATAAAGCTCTCTCATCTCTCTAGATGCATTAAAATCTTTATCACATGAGCGGCAAGCACAGCTTGCTCAGCATTTATTAACCCCATAACATGTGTAAGCAATCACATAAATGGTTATCAGACGCGTCGTGTTTAAGGCAAATTCTATAGTAGCTAATCAAGGCTTCAGATACTTCAAGAACATCTGAGCCTTATCAGAAAAGAACTAGCGTCTCTGAAATTACTTGTCTCGATTTACATTTATCACATTAGTCCTATGTAAACGGCAGAAAATTATACATAACTAGTGGCATAAAACGAAGCAGTGCCGTCTTAAACAATCAACAAACTGTGGGAGTTGCTAGAACTATTTATACTATCATTGCCTAAGACACAGAATACCGCTTCCATTAGCTTTTTAGCAGCTTTGATTGAATCATAGTACATTCTTTCACACTATGAGTAGGAGTAATATTTACTACCATATTGACATTATAAATGTTAATGACTGTGATGAGATATTAGTAATCTAAATAGCATATTATTAACTCAAGCGATTTAACTGCTGCTGCTCCGATGGGTTTAACTCAAGAAGCTTTTTTAAATTCCAGATATTTCTACATGTTCCTTCAGAGCAAGTTTAAACAGATTGGCTAATATCTTTAACCAATAGTAGTGACAGCATCCTCGTCTCTGATATAATTTTCACCACCCTTCATTTGGCTTAGGTGATAACACTGAAGTTGGTATAAAAGACTGAATTAATCACTATAAAGTTGAAGTCTTTGAACTTTTATATGTCATCTTTAATGAGTAAATATTTTTGATTTTTTTCTGTGTACAAGCGTAAAGATTAAGAGGCCCAATCGCATTGGTCGATCTCGCGTGTACTTTATGATCAAATCACGAAACCAACGTTTTATTGGCTCGATTTAGCTCGATTGATCAATTTTCATAAAAAAGTCTATATGTAGCTTTGTTTTCCTTACACTATTAGATTTGATTTAATATGTCCGTCACTATTAATGTCGATGGTTTTTTTATAGTCATTTCTTCTGCAAAAAGAAAATTACGGAAATAAAAAATAATCTTCGCATGAAAACGCATTCACGATTGTTGTATGAACCTTTATAAATGGCGGCCGAAATTAATCTGCATATGCTACGCATTTTAAACGTTAATGCGTAGCCTGCAGGCCAATTAGAGAGTGGATCCTAATGTGAATAGTAAAACTTAGTGTGCTTAACAGTTAATTGTTAATTAAAATCTT
>JABSQE010000008.1 GCA_013214245.1 Hyphomicrobiaceae bacterium | reverse complement strand
GCTATTTCAGCGAGCTGCTCTACACCTGGATTGTATGTGACCTGTGTATCGGCAAAAAATAGTGGGCCATCAGGTAAAATTAGACCCGACACTGTTGCAAAGCCACGAGTACCAGGCTGTCGCCCGATAACCTGTTCCACGTGACGTAATTGGGTATGATAACGCCCAACTGCACCACATATCATTGCATCTGCATCTCCTCGACGTAATAGTAAACCTGCAATGACCGTAGAACCGGCATTAAGAACACGGCGTGCATGACTCGGGCTGACACCACGGCGTTCGACAAGATGTAAATACTCGTCAAACAATTTTGGAATTCTAGGATCATTACGTTGATCAAAAATCTCACAGTTTTCACCATTTTTAAGCTGTAGACCTAAATTTTCGATACAACGTTTAATAATATCACCATTGCCAACCAAAATTGGTGTGGCAAGCCCCTCAGAGACAACCTGCTGAGCCGTTTGTAGTATGTCAGGGTGCTCACCTTCAGCATAAACAATACGTTTTTTCCTCTCGGACGATGCACGTCTAGCTTGGTCAAAAATCGGTTTCATAACAAATCCGGATTGATAAACAAAGCCAGAAAGCTTTTCTTTGTACGCTATAAAATCATCGATAGGTCGGGTCGCAACACCGGTCTCCATAGCTGCCTTAGCAACAGCAGGTGCAATGTCGGTAATCAAACGTGGGTCAAATGGTTTCGGAATGATATAGTTCGGGCCGAAAACAAGGCTTTCCTCGCCATAAGCTGCAAGTACTACATCAGAGGCTGAGCTCTCCGCGATACCAGCTAATGCTACAACAGCAGCACGTTTCATCTCTTCATTAACTTGTGTCGCGCCTACATCGAGAGCGCCACGGAATATGAAGGGAAAACATAAAACATTATTAATCTGATTAGGATAATCAGTTCTTCCTGAAGCCATCACGGCATCTCGGCGAACCTCCATTACCTCTTCAGGCATAATTTCTGGTGTTGGATTAGCAAGCGCGAAGATTAGTGGGCGAGGCCCCATACTTGCCACCATATCCTTGCTAACCACACCGCCAGCTGATAGTCCAAGAAAAACGTCTGCTTGAGGCATTACCTCCTCTAATTTACGTGCAGATGTAGGTTGTGCAAAAGGTTCCTTATAAGGATCCATTAGGACCTTTCGTCCTTTGTACACAACACCTTCGATATCAGATATTGTAATATTTTGTCGCCTAAGACCTAATCCAACAAGAATGTTAAGACATGCAAGCGCGGCAGCACCGGCCCCGCTACATACCAGTTTGACTTCGGTTATATCTTTTCTTACGACTTTCAAGCCGTTCAATATGCCGGCGGCAACTACTATCGCCGTACCGTGTTGATCATCGTGGAAAACTGGAATTGACATTCGAGCCTGTAGCTGGCGCTCTATCTCAAAGCATTCAGGAGCTTTTATGTCTTCTAGATTTATACCACCGAATGTTGGTTCTAAACGTGCTACGGCAGAGACAAAATCGTCAACGCCAGTTGCTTCGACTTCCACGTCGTAAACGTCGATGCCTGCAAATTTTTTGAAAAGAACAGCTTTTCCCTCCATCACTGGCTTTGAAGCCAGTGGGCCAATGTTGCCAAGACCAAGAACTGCCGTACCATTTGTTACGACACCAACAAGATTTCCGCGTGCCGTGAGTCGGGAAGCCATGGCCGAGTTCTCTGCTATAGCAGTACAGGCGTGTGCAACGCCCGGTGAATAGGCAAGTGCGAGATCATTTTGATTTGCAACCGGCTTTGTTGCTTGTATTGCGATCTTTCCTGGGGGATCGGCTTCATGATAGGCTAATGCGTTACGCACATTCTCGTCTTGCTGCATCTCGTGTCCTCAGAGTTTTTTTGTTGCCCACGCCATAATTCATTTTAAGAAAAATGCATAGGGCTTATTGACGTTTAACATGCGAAAGCTGTTTGGCGAAGTTGAGTTTATTTTATGTAGCAAAGCTTGAAATACGCTCATAAAAGTATGGTAGTTAATATGCTGACCGATGCAACAGGCCTGAACCAATTTTATAAGCGTCACGTTAGCAACTTTTTCGTAAAGAAAAGCTTACCCGCGACTAAAAATTCTACTATCAAACGCTGCTTGCTGACCACACACATTTATTAATTAGTGATGACGTGTAACAAACTTATAGTGTTCTATATCCACATCACCCAAGGTCTAATACTAACACGGACATATCGCTTCACAAAAATTTGGGGTAAGCATAGCAATCCATATTACAGACTGCAATACGCATTGCTAATTCATTTAGCCACAAAGTATTGTTTTAGTATACTAATACACCGCTGTAAGATACGATACCTAAAAATGCTCAGTTATAGTAAACTCGAAGAATTATTTAAGCCCATTACCGCTTCATTTTCTACTAGGTTGTTAATATGAACAATTCCGACCAAGACTTTGATATACTAATTAGTGGCGCAGGCTTTACAGGATTAACACTTGCATCTGCACTCGCTTTTTCTTTCGGAAAAACACTTAAGATTGGCTTAGTTGGTTCAAATCCTGAACAATATTCAGAAAAGCAAAGAAAACGCGCCTTTGCGATAGCTGCATCGTCAGCTAAAATGTTAGATGTTTTAGGTTTATGGAAGAAATTAAAGGCATACACACAGCCAGTGTACAAAATTGAGATTACTGACTCTGCACTCGAAGCGGGTGTTCGGCCTGTTTTGTTAACTTACAATAATACTTTACAAAATGGTACTCCTGCATCCTTCATTGTTCCTGCGCAAAAAATTGCTGAGTCGCTGTTGGACAATATAAGTTCCCTTTCAACAGTAGAATTTTTACCGCACAAAACTTGTTCTGACCTATCCTTTTCGTCAAATAACGTAAGCGTAGAGTTTGATTGCGGAGCAAGGGTAACTACCAGCCTATTATTATGTGCTGAAGGACGAGATAGCAATTTACGTAAGAGAGCTGGGATTGGAATTATCAACTACAACCATAAGCAGACAGGGATTGTGACTAACATTGCTCATGAAGAACCACATGACGGAACTGCTATTCAACATTTTCTTCCTGCAGGTCCTTTTGCTTCTTTGCCACTTCCTGGCGGCAAACGCAGTGCTATCACATGGAGTGAAAACGACGAGCGTGCGTCTCTTATTCTTGAAATGCAAGATAGAGATTTTTTAGAAGAAGTTGATAAACGAATGGGTGGCAAATTAGGTGCTGTAAGTCTTGATGGCCCTCGTAGTGGTTTTTCACTAAAAACCCAACTTGTCACAAAATTCGTGATACCACGATTTGCACTTGTTGGAGATTCTGCTCATAGTGTGCATCCTATTGCTGGACAAGGTCTCAATCTTGCGTTTCGAGACATAGCCGTCTTGTGCGAATGCATATCAGATGGAAAACGCATTGGACTTGATGTTGCTGATTTAACTATATTAAAACGCTATGAGCGCTGGCGACGCTTTGATGCTACATGCTATACAAATGGCTTCGTAGGCCTAAACTTACTATTCTCTAATAACTCTCATCTTTTCCGCACTGTTCGACAAATTGGTTTAACCTTGGTAAACAAACTACCTGATTTAAAATCAAGTCTTGTTCGTGAGGCTTCAGGAACCAATGGGAGAGTGCCAAAATTGATGTCAGGAATTTCTCCATAGCATTACTATTTTCTCGTTGTTCTAGCTTGAGTTATCAATTGATGGTTTTATGTATTATTTTCAAAGACCGTTGACTTTCTCTAAATTGTTACCTTAGGTGTATATTTTGTTAAAATTGGGAAAGCGTACATTACATCTATATAAGCTAACGTTAACTTGCTGTTATGGTATATACACTTGATTTAAACACTTTTGGAGTTCGATCGTACATTATGAAATTATATTAATTCTGCATTCTTTAATTAAGTGGACAGATTGCAGCTTAAACTAAGATCATTCTCTTTGGAATAACATGATGTAAGTCTTTAATGATTGCAAAAAGCATTAATATAGATATTTCAAACTATAATATAGCTTGCATACTTGTTTTAACCCGTTGACCTTAATCAAGGTTTTGTATGTATATGATACACAAGACTTTTACCAAGCAGAGAACTAGATAACTCACGCATCACAAGAACTTCCATTTAGCTCTAAATCAGCTCTTAGTAGATTTGCAACCGGACACTAGTGCTAGGCTGTTGTTATAGTTCACGTTTTAAGAGGAATTCGATTGTTTTTTTATGCTGAAGAATAACGTGTTTTCACAACTCACTGCAACTAATACAACTTAGGCATAATAACTAGTAAAATTTAGGGTCTAAACAACAGTCTAAAATTTGATTCTGAAATAGTAAATTCTACAAGAATATTAAGACTTTTTAGGAAAAATATTATTCGGTATCAAAGTAGATTAGGACAATCCTAGAAAATGTGTGCATTACTGACACGTAGAAAAAAATGTAATCCCTCTTAATAGTATTTAAAAAAAGTTTTTCCACTAGATAAAATATCTCTAATATCGATAGATAAATCGGGTGCAAGATTTTCTTAGTCCAACTGCCTTTACATAAGGCTATGCTAAAAAAAGTACTTACTACATTGCAATCATGTATTAAGGATTTATAGTATATATTTCACGGGTTCGAAAAGTAGCAGATTCCTCTCTCAATTGTTCATTTATATCTAAGATACCTGACTACAACGAAACTAATCTTCAAACATTAAATATTAAGGTACCCATGTTTATCACACCCGCACATGCACAAGTTGGAGGAACTGATCCGTTTGGCGGTTTTGCCGGTCTTATACCCATCTTATTAATGATTATAATTTTTTACTTCTTGCTTTTTAGACCTCAGCAACGACGCTTAAAAGCTCACCAGGATATGGTTGCCAGTCTAAAACGAAACGATGTAATTGTTACATCTGGAGGATTGATAGGAAAAGTTACAAGGGTTAAAGAAGACTGTAATGAAATTGAAGTTGAGATTTCAGATAACATTAAAGTTCGAGTAGTACGTAGCTCTGTTACGGAGGTTCGCTCTAAGAACGATCCAGTCTAAAATTACCTTACATAATGTAGTTTACGTTTCTGTGATCTAATTGTTACCAGAAGTTAGATGCTGATGCGCTGCATAAGATAAATACTCGAAAGCTACTATGGTATAATTATAGTTCTAGATGAAATGTTTTATGATTTTTATATAAATACTTATAATGTTGCAGTTTAGTAACGTAAGCATGCAAAAAGTCCCTTTAAATTGTAAGGCCGTAGAGAAAATATAGAATTTCTTCTTAGGACCATGAAAGAATTGACCGTCATGCTGTATTTCCCTCGTTGGAAAATCGTTCTAATTTTCGGAGTATGCCTAATAGCAACATTCTTTGCGATGCCGAACTTCTTTCACACAAAAACATTAAAATCATGGCCTGCTTGGCTGCCTAAGAAGCAGCTCTCTCTTGGCCTTGATTTGCAAGGTGGAGCGCACCTATTGTATTCTATGAATACGAACGAGCTAAAAACTAACATGCTTCGCAATCTTAGAGGAGACGTGCGTCAGCGTTTGACCGATGCTAAAATTGGACAGATAACCGGGCGAATTTCAAATGGCGTAAAAGTGCTACTGTCTAACCCGGACGATATGCCTAACTCACTAGAAAGATTGCGACAAATGTCGCAACCTATTAGCAACAGCATTATCCATGTTGGTATTGAGAAAACCCTTAGGGTAACTAAAATCAATGATCGAGTGATACATATTTCTTATAGCGATGCATATTTAAAACATCTTGTAACAGAATCTATTAGTGGGGCTATCGAAACGATACGCCGGCGCGTCGATGCATTTGGCACATCGGAGCCCAATATAGTACGACAGGGGGAAGATCGAATTCTAGTCCAAGTTCCAGGTATTGAAAACACAACTTCATTAAGGGAGCTAATTGGTAAAACAGCTAAATTAACATTTCATTCGGTTCATCCTACCCAAACTATTTCTAGTACTTCACAGCAAATACAAGGTGAGTATAAGTCATACCCATTAGCAGAAAATTTAAATGAGGTAGAAACTTTCTATCTTCTCAAAGAAGTACCGGTTGTTAGAGGCGATCAGTTAAAAGATGCACGTCAAGGTTATGATCAACAAACAAACGAACCCATTATAACTTTCACATTTAATCAAGAAGGTGCTCGGGCATTTGCTAAATTTACCTCTAGAAATGTTAATCGTCCATTTGCTATATTGCTAGACGGCAAAATCTTGTCAGCTCCCATTATACGAGAACCGATAATGGGCGGTTCTGGACAAATTTCGGGCAGTTTTACCCCAAAAGCCGCCAACGAACTTGCAATCCAATTACGCTCTGGTTCATTGCCAGCTGATTTAACAGTAATAGAGGAGCGTACAGTGGGCCCATCATTAGGAGCTGACAGCATCTCGTCTGGCTTACTAGCTGGCTCAGTAGGACTGACAGCAATGATTTTTATAACAGTATGGGTTTATGGGACGTTCGGAGTTTTTGCCGTTGTGGGATTAATATTCAACGGAATGCTTATAATTGCTATAATGTCAACTATTGGCTTCGCGTTAACTCTTCCTGGTATCGCAGGACTTATCCTAACCATGGGAATGGCCGTTGATGCCAACGTTTTAATCTATGAGCGTATAAGAGAAGAGTTAGCCAGTGGCAAATTGGCAATATTAGCTGTAGATACCGGTTTTTCACGTGCCATATCCACAATTGTTGACAGCCAGCTTACAACATTATCTGCGGCAATTATAATGTTTTGGCTCGGATCTGGACCAATTCGAGGTTTTGCCATGGCACTCTCTATCGGTATTTTTACGTCAATTTTTACTGCTGTAACTGTTGTTCGATTAATTATAGCTCTTTGGGTACAGGCAGAGCGCAGAAAAAATCGTAATATTGCCCTACCAATCTAATACTACTATTGAATAGAGTAATTAAAATAATAACACGTAATGATAACTCCAATAATCCAGAGCTAATCCATGTTATTCATACCTAATATGAAAGGTCACAGACTATTCCAGTTTAGAAATAATAGTATAGACTTCATAGCTTTATCACGATTTCTCATACCTTCTTCACTAGCTGCTATTTTAACATCGTTATTGCTCATATCTTTTCTAGGCGTAAATTTTGGAGTGGACTTTAATGGCGGCTCAATTGTTGAGATACGGTCAAAAGAAGGTCTCGCAGACATTGCTAAAATAAGAGACGCTGTTAGCAATCTTGGACTTGGCGACATTCAAATTCAGATGTTTGGTTCTGAAAAAGACGTTTTAATTAGAGTTGAACAACAATATGGCGATGATAACAGTCAAAAGTACGCACTGGAAAAAATAATATCTGCTGTAGGCAAGAATTATGAAAAACGACGTACCGAAATCGTGGGCCCTGTGGTTTCTAGTGAATTGCGCAATGCGGGATTAATAGCAGTCTTTTGCTCAATATTAGCAATTATTTGTTATGTATGGTTTCGCTTTGAATGGCAATTCGCTGTAGGCACAGTTTTTGCTCTAATTCATGATATTATTATTACGATAGGCGTGTTCGTCTCATTACAATTTGAATTTGATTTGTCAACTGTAGCTGCTTTGATGACCATACTTGGTTATTCCGTAAATGACACTGTAGTCGTTTCGGATAGGATCCGTGAAAATTTAAAAAAATATAAAAAATTGAAATTATCTACTGTCATCAATCGTTCTATTAATGAGGTGTTATCAAGAACTTTGATAACTAGTTTAACAACCTTGATCGGTTTACTTGCGCTGTATTTATTTGGCGGTCATGTCATACAAGATTTTACTTTTACTATGATGTTTGGTGTAATTATCGGGACATATTCGTCAATCTTCGTTCTTGCACCAATTTTAGAAATATTAGGCGTCAAGCGAGGTTAGTTAAGCACAAAAAACGACCTTATCAAAAACCCGTATGAACTATATTTAGTAAAGATAGATGTCTTTCTTCACACACAGTAGTCTACTGGTAGAAAGCTTATAATGAACAAAATAATTCCGTGCTATCCAGGATCCCATCCTATAGACACTTATGGCAATGGAGGTTTTCGCTTTGCAAAGAAGAGTCATCGTGGTTCATTAATCTGTGTTCCGTCAGGTATCTTCACTTGGAATATGATAAATTTTGACAATATAACATTTGCGGATTTATCATCGATATATAATCAGCTAGTAAAGCCTTCACTCTTGCTAGTGGGGACTGGTAAAACACACGCCTATTTTTCTTCAAAAGTTAACTCGGAACTCATTAAAGCTGGCATTAACCTTGAAACTATGAGCACAGGAGCAGCTTGCTGAACATATAATATTATGCTAAACGAAAATCGTCCTGTTGCAGCTGCTCTGCTTGTGGTAAGATAATATTTATAAACTTCATTTAAATGGGGCATAATGCAGGCAAATTATTTATCAAAAAACTTTAAAAAACTACTAGTAAAGTACTCATTAACGCAAATGGCGTCATAAAAAAAGTGGCTGATGTTACTAGTTGGGGTGAAATAAAATCAGCTGCTCGCACTTATCAGTATGACAGATATATAGCTGCTACGTTAGCACCACGCAAAAATCTACATGAGCTCATCTTACTGGCTGCATTTGCTGCAGACATTGATCGCATACTAGTGTCCATTAATGAACCAGCTATGATTGCTATTCGTTTACAGTGGTGGTGTGATGCTATCGATACACCTGAAAAGTATATGACCGGTAGTCCACTTGCTGACAAATTGCGTAGTGTAATTTTCCGGCTCAAACTACCGAGCAATCAGTTTACTCAATACATTGAGGCTCAAGACATAGAGCTATACCCTGATTTACTACCCGATCTTGCAGCACTAAAAAAGCATTTTATAAATAGAGATGGCATACTATTTAAGCTTGCAGCAATTGTACTTGGTATTAAATTTAATGATCAGATACAAGCAACAATAGAGGCTGGTGCTCAAGCTTATGGTTTAGCACTTACGCTAGCACAGTTACCGATACGGTTACAATCACGACAATTATTACTACCAGCAGACCTTGCTGCTAAACATGGTGTTTACCTAGGAAAAAAATTTGATGTGGTGTCCGTTAAGCGGGTAAGATATGAACTTGCACAAGCTGCTTACACTAGTCTCTCAGAGTATCGCAGACTTGTTCTAAAGTCATCACATAACATCTCAGCTGCTATGCTACCAATTGCATTAACAGATATATATATAGAAGCAGCGTTTAAACACAATTATACAACAGAAAAAGTAAAATTTGAACCATTAAGATTTAGAAGAGCATGGCTAATGTTAAGAGCAAAATGGCGTGGATTCATATAACTTATGACAAGATGTTACATTACTGAAGACACGAGTGTGAGAAATTCGAAGCTACAGTGCAACGCTTGCTATTTATAATTGGCGATAATTTCGATTGGTAAAACAATATGAGCAGCGCAGAAAAATCAAAGTGATTAATAAGTATATTAATTTTGGCTGTTGGTCTATAGCTTCGGAGATTTCATCTAATCAAAAGTCCAGAAAAGCGAGACATATCTGTCAAAGGATACTTCTAAAATATACTCAGAATAACAAAACAACTAGTCAACGTAAAAACTAATAAAAAGTCAGATATCTCACTCATATCCTAGATTGAAAATAGTTCAAATACCCATTTTCCTACGTTTATAAATATAAAAGACCGAAGATCGTAAATCTACATAGAAATAAAATACTCTAATTATTTAATGTTCACGATGAATTAGCCACTAAATTTTTAGAAAAAATAATATAGCTAAGTAAGTAATAAATAATATTAAGCTCCTTAATCAATTTAGTTTCTTGACCACTTCTTCTGCAATAGACATACAAGAAGTTAATCCGGGACTATCAATTCCAAATAGCATTACCAACCCATCAATTTTATGCTCATCTGGCCCATGAATCATAAAATCTTTAGGTGTTTCGCCTTGCCTATATAATTTAGGTCTAATACCACAATAGTCAGGGTAAAGCTTAGTAGCATCTAATTCAGGATAATATGAGCGAATGAGCTCAATAACACTATCAAGGTTACCGGTTTCTAAATTATAGTCTATTTTATCTACCCACTCAATATCAGGTCCAAACTTACAACGCCCAGAGATGTCCACGGTGGCATGCAATCCAAGCCAGGCACCATCAGGAAGTGGATATATGTGACGAGAGAACGGTGACTGTTCAGAGAAGGCATAATATTGCCCTTTAGCATAATATGTATGAGGTAGAACATAATCACTATCAAATATAAGCGTGCTTGCAAGGTCTGTAGCGTGTAGACCAGCAGACAATATAAGTTTCTGGCATTTTACAAAATCGCCATCAGTGAGCTCGATAGCTAAATTGCAATCATTAATATGGCTCCAAAGCCTTCTAACCTGACACCCTAACACAACTTGTGCACCGTGTGACTCTGCTTCCCCTTGTAAAGCTTGCATGAAACTATGACTTTCAATAACTCCTGTAGAGGGTGATAGTAACCCGCCAGTGCAATGAACTTTCGGCTCAATCAAGTTTATATCTTTTGGAGACAAACGAATTAAATCATTAACATTATTTTTGGAAGCAGCTGCTTGCAGAGCATCTAGCTTTTCTAATTGACACTGAGATGTAGAAACGATTATCTTACCACAACGTTTATACTCAACGCCGTGGTCTCTGCAAAATCGATAAAGTAACCTTTTACCTTTTACACAATGAATAGCACGCGAGCTACTTTCAGGGTAATAGAGACCCGCGTGAACCACTTCACTGTTTCGTGAACTAGTCTCTGCTCCGATTTTATTGTGTTGTTCGACTACAAGCACATCTTGTCCTTTTAGAGCCAACGCCCGAGCTGAAGCCAGCCCTATGGCACCAGCTCCTATTACGATCGTTTGAACATCTGCGCTCATTGATCAAGCAAACCCCATCACCCTTAACCTTTAACAGTACTTAAGACAACGTTCCAATTATGAAGAACTTATCGATTTATTAAAACTAAATTTAATCTAGCTAACTTGGCCAAATAGAAAATTGGATATTATCGGATTATAACTATTTAAAACCATTAATTTTAGAATGTGTAAAGCAGTGAAAAATCTTTTAAAGAAAAACTAATTTGCAAAGCGAAAATGTACTATATCTCCATCTTTGATCATGTAATCCTTACCTTCGAGGCGCATTCTTCCCTGTTCTTTGCAAGCAGCTTCACCAATTTTGTTTACATAATCTTCATATTTAATAATTTCAGCTCGAATAAAGCCTTTTTCAAAATCTGTATGAATAGCACCTGCAGCTTGGGGGGCTTTAGTACCTGACACTACGGTCCACGCTCGAGCTTCCTTCGGACCTACGGTAAAAAAGGTAATAAGACCTAAAAGTTTATATCCTGAGCGGATCAAGCGATTCAGCCCTGGTTCTTGTAGCCCAATAGCTTCTAAAAAGTCTTTACGCTCTGCTTCCTCTAATAACGCTAGCTCAGCTTCAATCTTAGCTGATATTATCAGATAGTTAGCTCTCTTTAATGTAGATCTGTTTTTAATTTGATCTGTGTAGACATTACCTGTTATTGCTGAATCTTCATCAACATTACAAACATAAAGTACGGGTTTAGATGTCAATAATTGTAATCTCTGCCACGGACCTTCTTCCTCCGCACTTAATTCTGCCTCACTTGCAGGTTTTCCATCACGGAGTAAATCCAAGGCCTTATTGATCAAAGCAAGAGTCGATTTAGCTTCTTTATCATTAGCTTTGACCTTTTTCTCTAGCGCTGAACATCTCTTTTCTAGACTTTCTAGATCAGCCAGCATCAACTCAGTTTCAACTATATCAGCATCTTCAGCTGGCTCGACACGACCCTCTGTATGTGTTATTTCATCATCATCGAAGCACCGTAAAACGTAAATTATAGCGTCAACTTCGCGTATATGTGCCAAAAATTTATTACCGAGACCTTCTCCGCTTGATGCGCCGCGCACCAAACCTGCTATATCAACAAATGTCAATCGTGCTGGAATGGACTGCGCTGACTTTGAAATTTCTGCCAACTTTTGAAGTCGCAAATCAGGAACCGAAATTTCGCCGATGTTAGGATCTATGGTGCAAAATGGGTAATTAGCAGTTTCTGCTGCAACACTTTGTATTAGCGCATTAAATAGTGTTGACTTTCCAACATTCGGCATGCCCACTATGCCACATTTAAAGCCCATGATTGCATCCATCCTCAAAAAATATCTAACTAACTTTTAACCTAAATGTGATAACATTATATTAGATAAGAACTATATGCACCATTAACTGTTTTACTTTAGCTTAAATAAAGTACACCTTTATGAGTAACGGTCAATTTCATCGATTATTACGAGCTTAACGACACTAAATACTCATTAGACCTAAACATATAATTATTATATTACGAATGTTAAACGTACATAAGGCTTGCACCAGTATATCAACACAACACCAAATTGTAGGCACAGCACAAGCCAATTATGTGAATTTAATGTGTATTTTAAAATCTAAATAAGACACCGCATAAAACTCTATAAGCAATATTACCGTTCTTAAAAATTATAAGAAAACTATCTAAGTGGAAGTACAATCCTTGTCTGGAGACAAACAATTGGCGTTTCTAGAGTGAAAGAGGGACATACTTTCTGCAACATCTGATTGGAAACGATCAATTTGTCCAACTGCTATGCGATCTATACTATCTACAACAGCGTCCAACAAAACACTGAGCCAAGCGGTTTCTGACTTTTTAAAATCATGCAAAACAAAACTCGCCACCTTAGATTTCTCTCCTGGGTGACCTACCCCAATTCGAACACGAGTGAAATCCGTACTACAAAACTGTTCTTGTATTGATTTCAAACCCTTGTTACCAGCAAGTCCTCCACTACGCTTCACACGCAGCTTGCCAAGAGGTAAATCAATTTCGTCGTGAAAAACTATAATATCGGACAAGCTGACCTTGAAGTAATGAGCCAACCTGTAAACGCTTGAGCCTGAACTATTATAGTAAGTCTGTGGTTTAGCAAGCAAAATGCGTTCACCTGAAAGGTCTCCGGTAGCTAAAAGACTACAGCACCTATTTCGCCAAGGCCCAAAACTTGAAATCTTAGCAACTCGGTCTAAAGCCATAAAACCAACGTTATGCCTATTTCGTAAGAATTTTGAGTCTGGATTTCCCAGTCCGACAAACAATTTCATTATAAAAGTTATTTTTAAAAGCTAGCATTTCAAAAGATTAATGTAATAGATTTGAATCTTGTAAACTAATGAGTTCATAGACTAAGTAGGTTTGAATCTCATAATAGATCTGTTAGTTTAAAGTAGCCTGGTGATAAGCAACAGCACAAAAGAATAAAATTGTTACATCCTATTTACTTAACGTCTTCTTCCAGATTTTCATCCGATTTAGATGCCGATGAGCCGGCCACTGTGAGAACGGTAAAATCTCGGTCAGTAATAGTGGCAGACACTCCAGCAGCCATTTCAACAGAAGAAATATGTACGGAGGTTCCTATATCAACTCCGTCTAGATCAACAACTAACTTCTCCGGAATATTATTAGCAGGACAAAAAACTTCTACTTCGCGACGCACAAGATTAAGAACACCACCTCTTTTAATACCAGGTGATTTATCCTCGTTAATCACGTCAACGGGAACCATAACTCGTATCTTACCGTCATCACCTATTAGCTGAAAATCTACGTGAATAGGTCTGTCCCTAACAGGCTCAAACTGAACCTCACGTGTGAGGGCTCTAAATTTTTTACCTTCAAGATCAATGTCGAAAACCTGCGAAAGAAAGGTACCTCTACCAAGTAATCTAGTTACCTCATTAGATTTAAGAGCTATCATTATAGGAAGTTGATTATTACCATAAATCACAGCGGGAACCAGACCACTACGACGAATAGCTCTCGAACCCCCTTTACCAGCCTTTGTTCTCACGTCGGCTTGGAGTTCTTGAACTCCACAATCAGCCATAGCATGTCTCCTAGAAATTAGTATTAATAGCTTTTACAATTAATAATTGCCATATATAGATTAATACACTAGCTAGTGTAATCTACGATAATAATTATTCTTTATATAAGTTTTAATTATACGAAGCAATATTTATTTGAGGTAAATATTTATACCAATTTGTTTCTAAAACTAACTTTATTAATCGACTTACACTATAGAGGTTAGTTTAAAGCTAAGAGCATTTATAAAACGATTTTAATTAAAAATCGTAAGGCAACACAACCTCCTTAGTGCATGTATATTTAACTATGAAGCTTAAACTCAGACTATTCTAGTGAATATTTAACAACGTTTTTTATCACAAAGACGGATTATGTATGCCTAACATGTTACTTATAGATATACAGTTCAACCAATTCTTATTAGTACAATCTTAAATTTATTGCACATAAAGATGAAGGTGTATAGGAGATTAAAAAGTTTACTTGTCTCAAGAGAAAAATAAAATTTTTAGACTGTTACATACAATAGACGAACTACATACTATATGTTTCCCAGTTAATATCCACCATTTTAAGAGATATCTATAATTCTAAAAATAATACTTAACTAATAAAAACAACACATACACTAAATTGTCAAAGTTTTCAAAGTTATAAGAGTTGTAAGTTAAAAATTCTTTAAATCAGCAAAACGTACATATATCACTCGTAGCGTATGCTAGATTATACATCATCACTAAACAATCGTCGAACACGATTAAAAAAATTATGAGTATCTGGAGAAGTCTCTTTACGACTCTCTGTCTCAAATTCTCTTAGCAAGTCGCGCTGGCGTTTAGTAAGTTTTTTTGGGGTTTCCACCTCCAGTTGCACATACATATCGCCGGTCATCTTAGATCGCAACACAGGCATACCTTTACCAGTAAGACGCAGCTGAGTGCCACTTTGACTACCAGCTGGTACTTTTACATTATAAAGTGACCCCCCAATAGTTGGAACTTCTACTTCACCACCCATAGCTGCATTAACCATAGAGATAGGAACACGACAGAAAATATCCGAACCATCTCGTTGAAAAAACTGATCGGACTGGATTGAGAGGAATATGTACAAATCTCCAGACGGACCTGAACGCAAGCCTGCTTCACCTTCTCCAGCCAAACGAATACGGGTACCATCTTCGACGCCAGCAGGAATGTTCACGGACAGCGTTCGTTCGTGTGTAACTCGCCCAGTACCAGAACATGTGGTACAAGGATCATCTATAACCTCACCTCGACCTTGGCAAACGTTACAGGTGCGCTCAATCGTAAAGAAACCCTGTGTAGCACGCATTTTACCCGTACCACCACATGATGGACAAGTGCGTGCAGTAGTACCTGGCCTAGCACCCGTGCCTGAGCATTTTTCACAATTTACAGTCGTAGGCACCCGTATTTCCGCTGTTTTGCCGGAATAAGCATCTTTCAAAGAAACTTCTAAATTGTAGCGCAAATCAGATCCACGCTCTCTACCAGAGCGCCGTTGACGACGCCCCCCCATCACATCGCCAAAAAAATTCTCAAAAACGTCTTCCATAGAGAATTCACTACTAAAACCACCCGCACCACCGCTGCCATTAAAAGCTTCATGTCCAAATTGATCATAAGCAGCTCTTTTCTTAGGATCTTTAAGAACTTCATAAGCTTCTGTAACATTCTTGAAGTTTTTTTCTGCCTCAGCATCACCGGGATTACGATCTGGATGATATCGCATGGCCAATTTTCGGTAGGCTGCTTTAAGATCTCTATCGTTAGCTCCTTGGTTAACACCAAGGACGTCATAATAATCCAGCTTGACCATAAAACTTAACTTATCCTTGAGGTGATCCTAAATATTCGTAATTATATCTCACTAAATGCGCAATTATACTTGTTATTTAAGCGCGTTGTGAAGATTTATTTAGGTAAAATAAATGTAAGTCCTCTGTCGCAATGTGAGGACCTAGCGAAACTAATATTAAAACTCGGATAATAAGACCCCGGTTAAAAATAACCGGGGTAGAGATTAGAGGCTAAGCTGATTTCTTATTATCATCTTTTATTTCCTCAAAATCTGCATCGACTACATTCTCTTCTTTTGAACTATTATTTTCCTTCTTGTATGCAGTATTTTTTAATTCATCGTCTGAAGACTGCGCACTACCACCGTAAACAGCCTGACCAATTTTCATAGCTGCTTGTGCAAGCGTTTGTGTTGCACCCGTAATTTCTTCGACATTATCAACTTCAAGTGCTTGCCTGGCGGACGCAATTGAGCCCTCAACATCTGTTTTTACGCTCGGGTCAAGTTTCTCGCTGTTCTCTTTGATCTGAGCCTCAGTTGAGTGTACCAAAGCTTCTAGCTGATTACGAGCCTCAACCAACTCACGACGCTTTTTATCTTCTCCCGAGTGCCTCTCGGCTTCTTGGACCATAAGATCGATGTCGCTATCAGATAGACCGCCAGAAGCTTGAATACGTATAGACTGCTCCTTATTTGTGGCCTTATCCTTAGCCGAAACATTAACTATGCCGTTAGCGTCAATATCAAATGTAACTTCAATCTGAGGCACCCCGCGCGGTGCAGGGGTTATGCCAACCAAATCGAAAGTGCCTAAATGCTTGTTGTCCTGTGCCATCTCTCGCTCACCTTGATAAACTTTGATGGTGACGGCCTGCTGACTATCCTCGGCGGTAGAAAAAACTTGGCTTTTCTTTGTAGGTATTGTTGTATTGCGTTCTATAAGACGCGTAAACACGCCGCCAAGCGTCTCAATCCCTAAGGATAATGGTGATACGTCAAGTAGTAATACATCTTTAACGTCTCCGCTCAGAACTCCTGCTTGTATAGCAGCACCTACTGCAACAACTTCATCAGGATTTACACCTTTGTTTGGCTCTTTACCAAAGAAGTTTTTGACTGTTTCTTGAACCTTTGGCATACGTGTCATACCGCCAACTAAAACTACTTCGTCAATTTCAGAAGCTTTTAAGCCAGCGTCTCTTAGCGCGGCCTCACACGGCCCTACAGTTCGCTTGATGAGATCCTCTACTAAGCTTTCAAGCTTAGCGCGTGTAAGTTTCATAGTTAAATGCTTGGGACCTGATTGATCTGCTGTAATGAATGGAAGGTTAACTTCTGTCTGTGCAGAAGATGATAACTCAATTTTAGCTTTCTCCGACGCTTCTTTAAGCCGCTGCAAAGCCAGTTTATCATTCTTAAGGTCAATACCATTTTGTTTGTTAAATTCTTTAGCAAGGTATTCAACCAAGCGCATATCGAAGTCTTCACCACCAAGAAACGTATCACCGTTGGTGGATTTTACTTCAAAAACTCCATCACCAATCTCTAATATCGATACGTCAAAAGTGCCACCACCCAAATCATAAACAGCAATAGTTCTTGCGGACGTCTTTTTATCTAGCCCGTAAGACAGAGCGGCTGCTGTAGGTTCATTAATGATACGTAAAACCTCTAAACCAGCAATTTTTCCTGCATCTTTTGTTGCCTGTCGTTGTGCATCGTTAAAATAAGCTGGAACCGTGATCACCGCTTGCGTCACACTTTCACCAAGGAGCGATTCCGCCGTCTGCTTCATTTTGATCAATATGTCCGCAGATACTTGTGATGGTGAATATTTCCTCCCAGAGGATCCTACCCACGCATCGCCATTTTCTGCTTTAACAATTTCGTATGGAACAAGCTTTTTATCTTTTTCGACGGTAGGATCATCATAACGGCGACCTACTAAGCGCTTGATAGCGAAAAATGTACTTTCTGGATTGGTTACAGCTTGACGCTTGGCAGCAATGCCAACAAGTTTTTCATTACCGTCCTCGGTGAATGCAACAACAGAAGGAGTCGTACGCATTCCTTCCGAGTTTTCTACAACTTTTGGCGTATCGCCATCCATCACAGCAACGCATGAGTTTGTTGTGCCGAGATCAATCCCTATGACTTTAGACATCTTGTTGTCCTTTTTTTTAGGCAGACTACACGAGACTTATGCAGCTCTCGTTAAGCTCCAGCCGTTAAAAGATCCGGAGACGCAGTCCCCTGGAGTTCAGGTGTTCTGTAGTTTAATTGCTATATAGGAGTGTCAATTCCGCACTGCAACGGTGAGCTCACACAAGAAACAGAACATTAATGCCGCATTGACCATGTGGTCTTGATTTTATTGGACAATTAGAAATCCTACATATGGATTAAAGTTGACCACAAGCTTCGGTATCCATTAGTTCTACTGCGCGCAAATATAAATAAGTTGGATTGTTTGTGATTTTATTCCGCCACTGTAGCTTTTTATATCATCCTAATAAAGGTCTAGTTAACTACTCCTCATTTAAACAAAGTGTTTTAAAAAATCTGAACTAGCTCAACTATTAAAGTTGGATTACATCTCTCGTCCTGGCTATAGGTGTCTCTTTTTTACATGCACATTTGTTGCTATACACTCCCATATCCGGGCTTAACAGAAGTTAATCCTAAATTGGGTGATACGCACATAAAAAACTAATTGTCTTATATTGTGTATTATGGCTACATCGAATAAATGTATTCGGTTCGTCAACTATCTCTATCTCTTTAACGTGATCTTAGATGCTTTGGAAAATTGTACTCACTCCTCTCAATAGCAAACAATAATTTACCATTAAAATCTTATGGCATCAGCACATCGACTGTTATAGCCGAAGCTAACTGTTGATGTTATTATTGGTATTTTTCATAGCAACCGACCAACCAATTCACTAGGCTAATATGATACTAAAGTAGAACTTATTAATATAAAGCTTTACTAAATGATCATTGAGCTTAAATACTCCCGTAAATTCCAGGCTAACATGTCACAATTAATTTACAATCAGCATTTTCTGTCTCAAAAATAATTTTTATACTTTCATCTATGAAAAACTACTATTACTATAAACAATATTTTGCATTCAATTAATGCTAGGAATGAAATAATCATACACAAATACTCAAAATCAAATTATTATTGCGCGTGATTAACAATGCTCTCATAAAAACCGCATTTACACCCTTAAGTTCATTTAACGTCTACTATAGTTAAGCCCTTACAGTAGAATTACCGTAAATTTTCTAACATACACCTTTTAAGTAATAAAGCCTAAAGCTCTAACTTTCGCAGTAATAAATAATAGACAAATACACCTACAACTTGTACTGACAATATCGCACATTAAACAGAAAAAAATTTAGTTATCTAATTATTTTAGAGTTTAACAAGAGAAAATTAAACTTGTTAAAGCTTTCTATTTAGCCATTTTGAAATCAAAACTATATTATTTTTCTAATTTTTTTTTGTAACTTTTAATAAGTCTAAGTTAGAAGTGCTAGAATAAAAACTAAGCAAATATTAGAAAGAAACCCTTACTACTAAAAATGCGCGTTTAAAGTAATATTAGGTCGTAGTATTTTCTTAATTCATTACTACCAATCTGGTATAAAGTGGTATGCGTCCATAATGTTGACTTTAAATCTATCTTTACGCTATCACGTCAAAAAGAGAAGGTTTTTAAGGGCGAATATTGAAAGGATATCTCTAAACAATACGACAGTTTAAATTTTTTAGACTTAAGTTGCTAGTTATAAAAAATTTCAATTGCACAAATATTAATTTGACCTTTAATAAAATATGTTAATAACAACTAAAATCGTTTCGATATATATCAACTTATTGACAACATTCTTCGAAGCAACTTAATGTAGTATTAATTAAACAATGTGCTTTTTATTTACATTACTTTTTAAAAAGTACAAATCCTACAAACAACGACATACATTTATGCCTCGCTATCGTATTACAATTGAATATGACGGAACTTCTTTCGTTGGTTGGCAGAAGCAATCCAACGGGCCTTCTATACAATCATCGTTACAGGACGCACTATTCAAATTTACACATGAGAAAGTTCAGGTTCATGGAGCTGGTCGAACTGACTCAGGCGTTCATGCCATAGGACAGGCTGCTCACTTTGACCTAAAAAAGGTATGGGCTCCAGGCAAAATAGAAGTTGCCACCAATTATTATTTGAAGCCTCTACCAGTTTCTATAGTGGCATGTTCTCGGACAGCAGACACATTTAATGCAAGATTTAGCGCTATAGAAAGGCATTATCTTTACCGTATATTACCACGCCGAGCACCCGCAGTGTTAAACATGCTTCGTGTCTGGCAAGTACCAGTTGAACTCGATCTAAAAAAAATGCAAGAGGCAGCCATATTATTAGTAGGGAGTTTTAATTTCGCAACCTTCCAAAGTGCAAAATGCCAGGCGAAATCATCACTAAGGACTCTTAATCGCCTAGACGTTGTAAAAAACGGTGAAGAGATTTGTATCTACGCATCCGCGCGAGCGTTTTTACAGAACCAAGTAAGATCCATGGTCGGGTGTCTTAAGGCAGTCGGCGAGGGAAGTTGGACTATCAATGACTTTATCTCAGCGCGCGATTCTTGTGATCGCCAGCGCTGTGCCACAGTTGCGCCGGCGCATGGACTTTACCTAACTACTATTGATTATCCAAATGAACTTTAAGCTCCACAAGAAAACCCACTTTAAACTTATCAATAGCAGAAAATTTACCTAATTTTTCCTAACCTACATACCAAGAATTGTAATGAGATAATTAAGATAGCCTCGTGCCTTGAGGTATTATAAATCCACGTATAAACTCTTCCAAACTTAGTGGTTTCTTTCCAGAACGCTGAAGTTGAACGAAACGAATAGCACCAGAAGTACACGCGACCGTAAGTCTTTCATCTAATATAGTTCCAGGTGGAGCGAGTTGAGCATCTGAACCGTCAACAATCTCAGAACGCAAAACCTTAATTTTATCTCTTGAGATTGTTGAAGGTGCTATAAACCAAGCACTTGGAGATGGTGATAAACCACGAATATGGTTGTGTACCTCTTGAGCTGACTTAGAAAAATGAAGTCGCGTCTCAGACTTTTCTATTTTAACAGCATAAGTAACATTTTCTTCTGATTGCGGCTTAAACTCTAAACTTCCAAGTTGCAGCGCTAATAACGCTTGTATCATTAAACTTGCACCACTCTCAGATAACTGGTTATGAAGTTCACCGGCGGTTGTATTTGGGCCAATAGGAGTTGATTCCCTGAGACACACAGGACCGGTGTCTAAACCTTCATCCATGCGCATGACTGTTAATGCTGTCTCTATGTCACCAGCAATGATAGCCCTTTGGATAGGAGCTGCGCCACGCCATCGAGGTAATTTTGAAGCATGAAGATTAAGGCATCCGAATAGTGGTGATTTGAGGATAGGACGGGGTAAAATGAGACCATAAGCGACTACTACAACGACATCAGCCATATGATCTGAAAACTGTAATTCTATTTCAGTACTTCTTAATGATGTTGGAGTAAAAACAGGAAGCCCAGCTTTCTCAGCATATTGATGGACAGGTGATTTCTTTTTTTCCATTCCACGACCAGACCTTCGCGGCGGCTGCGAATAAACAGCAGAAACTTTGTAGCCACTATCAACTATACGAGCTAATGTTGGCACAGCAAACATAGGAGTTCCCATAAATATAACACGCAATACTCTAGCCTTTGTTTTAACACCATAATAAAATGATTTCATAGGACATTTGATAGCGTCCATCTAGTTTAATTGGTCTCAATTTTCTTGTATCAGTAGGTAATTTATTAGTACATAAAAAAATTATCTTGTAATAAAGGGAAGTAACAGCTAGCGAAAAATAATTATAATCTTTGACACAAAACTAATTAGCTCTTACAACGATACAGACACGTTTAAAGTTAGGTCCATCCTTGTGCAGTTATTTGGTAAGGCGTTTCCTGTGGGTGGACCTATAAAACGGACTAAAACAGAAAGTGATCTAGATTAGATCTCGCGGCCATACAAATAGTACTTGCAGCTGTTAAATAACGGTATGATATATTGTATATACTACAAAATTAACTTTTATGTCTATCTAGCAGGTGTCTTTATGGTTGTTATCTTTTGGTGCGCTTGTCAAAACACTGCTTTAGGATGCTTCTTAGAAAAGAAGACTTAATTATGAATAGATCAACTTTAAGACTTGTTTTATTTTCGAATAGAACTCTAGTAGAGCATCAATATTTAATTGTTTTTAGAAGATAACTTGAATTACGGCCTAAAAGCGCTTTTGCTTTTTTTAATAAGCATTTTGTGCATATGCACATACACTTCATAACACATATTTTGTATCTAATTTACATTATAATGTTCAAAGAATCTGTAAAATTAATTATAAGTCAAGTAATTTATCACATTACTGTGAAAGTTTTAAACTTTGACAGGAATAATATAGTGAAAATAGAGTAAGAGTCACCCGAACCTGGACTGTTTGACATTGATTATTTAAAAAATTTGGGAGACATAAAAAAAACTTTCAAAACATGGAAACTAGGTATTGAAGAACGAATGGATCTTGTGCAACCAGAACAAGGTCAGTTATTCAACCCAAAAGTAAAATTGAGATATTATGTACTATTTTTAAGAGCTAATGGTGTTACACTTAACAAGTGTAGGTCTATAATGAAGGATACAGCTCTTAAAAGGCTTATCTACCTTCAAAATGAAAAACTTATTATTATTTCATGCTGACCTGAGTTCATACTCGCAAAGTAATGAGAAATTACTTTAACGTAAATAATCAGATTAAGAGTTTATATCCCTAGTGTACATAACTATTTCAAATAAAAACTGCGAGTTAATATTAATCTGATCTATAACACCAAAAACACTACGTAACGTGTGTTTGAGTTGCGGCAATTTTCATTCTATTTTTATATTATCAATCTTTAATAAAAAATAGTAAAGCTTAATTATTATTAAAGATTACAACTGATTTGAAAGTTAAACATCTATGGAAAAACCCATATTGCTGGTCGTATCTGCTGCATTAGTAGATCGAGAAAACCGTGTATTAATCGCCAAACGACCTAAAACTAAGAGTATGGGTGGATTATGGGAGTTTCCTGGTGGTAAAGTTGAATGTTGGGAAACACCAGAAGCTGCTCTGGTGAGAGAGCTTGATGAGGAATTATCCATCCAAGTTTGCAATACATGCCTAGCCCCTTTTACGTTTGCATCTCATACATACGAAGAATTCCACCTTTTAATGCCGCTTTACCTCTGCCGTAGCTGGAATAACGAACCATGTTCGCGAGAAAATCAGGAGTTGACTTGGGTTCGCGCCATGCGTTTAGCTGATTACCCTATGCCAGCCGCTGACCTCTCAGTTATTCCCTACCTCCGTGATCTTCTTAGCTAAAATACTATTAATCTTAAGTTGAAACTTGACTATCGTTTTTGTCTTCATGATTAATATATCCATTACAAGTTTCGCTGAACTTCAATGATTCAACGGGTTGCACACGCAATGCCGTAATTCTATTACGACTCTTACGAAGAATTTCAAAACGGTAACCATAAAATGTAAATGCTTGGCCTGGCTCTGGTATCAGTTGCGCTTCATGTATTACCAAGCCTGCAATGGTTACAGCCTGGTCATCTGGTAAATCCCAATCCATCTCACGATTTACATCACGGACGGCAACACCACCATCAACGTTAACAGTACCGTCAGCCTGAGGTCTTATTGAAATATCGCCAACATCATGCTCATCCGTGATCTGCCCAACAATCTCCTCTAAAATATCTTCGAGAGTTATCAAGCCTTGAACTTCACCATATTCGTCAACAACTAAAGCCATTTGAGATTTGCTATCTTGAAAAGCGCTAAGTTGGTCACTTACGCTGGTAGTGTCCGGAACGAACCAAGGTTTTGAAGCAATTTTACTTATATCAAGCCTATCTGTTTCCCAATTGCATCTGCCAAGTTCGGTTAACAAATCTTTAGAATGCAACATACCCGTAATATTATCTGGTTGTCCCTCCCAAATTGGCATACGTGTGTACTGGCTACGGAGCACATCCTCAACTACTTTTCTTGGTGTATCGACAGCATTTATGGTCTCCATCTTTGTTCGGTGCACCATTATATCATCAAGCTTAAGTTCTTTTAGATCAAGCACACCGCCAAGCTGTTGCGCTTCACCTTTGTCTACGGTTCCTTCGCGCGTTGACAGCTCAATCGTACCGCGCAATTCGTAAGCCGCGAGAATGTTCGCTTCATTATTCGAACGAATAGGTATTAAAGATAAAATTTTACGAACGATATAATCAATAATAATAGTAAAGGGATAAAGCGTTGCGATCAAAAGGCGCATCAATGGAGCTATTGCAAGAGAGAAATGATCCGGCGCAACAATCGCGTAAGTCTTTGGTAAAACTTCACAAAAAATCACCACAAGTAATGTCATAATAATTGTGGCGTAAAATACACCGGCTTCACCAAATAAACTAATTAACAGGCTGGTAGTTAGCGCAGACGCTAAAATGTTAACTAAATTATTACCGAGTAGCAC
>JABSQE010000079.1 GCA_013214245.1 Hyphomicrobiaceae bacterium | reverse complement strand
CCTGATTTTAAACGCGGTGAGGATTGGTTGAACCAGAAGGGAATTGGTCGATCACCAAAGAATGGCCTTAAAATTTCAGGTGTCCATTGCATTATTGTCATGTCGCGAACTTCGAGCACATGACCAGCCCCCCAAAGCAGAGCTTTTTGCTTATAGTTACCAACACAACCAGGTTTTTCATAAAAAGTTATTTTGACCATAATGCCCAATCTTTTCATAATTCTTATTACGGCCGAGCCATATGACGATGGCGTTAAATAATTAGCCACCACCGTATACTAACACCCTCAAAACAATTAAGACTTTATAAGTCTATGTAGCATTCTTATATCCTCAACCTTTTATTTCCATTATTTAACTATTAAATCTAAGTAATTAGTCATCAGGTTATTCAACTTGACGTGAAACCTCCTGAAATTCTATTGAGGCAGTTTTTATACCATCTGAACGTCCTAGATTAGTGTGAATTTCTAGGGATACACGTAGGTTAGCAACACAGTAGGGTTAAAAGCTGTGACGATGTCATTGTCACAATATGTGACACCAAAATGCTACCGACACGCTAACGCGCTTTTTTCATAATAATTATCCACTACCAGCAGTGAATCATCAGGCTCTTTCAGACCGCCTCCATGAATTGAAGAAGCAAAACGTTTTTGTTAAGTCTCTTCAAATGCATCCTGTAAGGATGTAGACACCACAAATTAGTATGATTTAATTCATATTATTAAATAAATACTTTTTTAGTGCTCTTACGTATAAATAACTATTCTAAAAAAAACTTATGTCGTTTCATATCCATTTTGTGACTATAATCTCTGTTTACAGGACTTTACTTTTGTAAATTGCAACTATTTGTATAGTTAGAAGCGCCCAAAACAATATTTTTAACAAAACACTAGCTAATACTTAAATTCATTAATACTACTAAAGCAATCTATAAGTTGCTACATTATCCGCTCAAAAAAATAAAGAAGAGATAATACTTACAATAGAAAAGCTAAATTTAAATTCTAAACATATAAGAACTCAACGATTTACAGGGCAGATATTTATGTGTTTTTATAATCTTAATAACAAAAAATTGAAATTTGAGCAAGGTTTATACCTTGATTTTATGACATATTTAAAAAACATGGCCATCCATTGTAAGACAATACAGATAGATAATGAACAAAATTTGATGGATTGGGCGCCACAATTTCTGCAGTCAGAATTTTCAATTGTCTGTTAGTTCTGTCAAAGCAAAGAAGGTTGTTTTTACAATCACTGAATCGCAAAAAATTCTAAATAACAACAGTGGTTACACCTCAGGTTAATAAGAAATAATAGAACCCCCCTGGTATTTCCAGTGTTTAACCTATTAAAAGCCTCACAGCTAGTACTAGCTACCAACCGAACATGGCCTACCAAGGATAGTTTATGCTCGTAGCATGCGACATCTACATTATACTAAATCATGAACGTGGTAAGGATTGTTGACAATTTTAGTACACAAAACATCTAACACGTGCTATAATTTCAAATGACCTAGTAAAATTTCTGCCTAATGTCTGATGTATACCTTTACACTCTACCCCTTTCGCGAGATGTTTTGAGCTTTTTTTGCAAGGTCGTTATCTCTGGTAAGAGTAACCAACTTCATAATACTAAATAGTCACTAAAATGGACGGCATAACTATGGCAAAGATTGGCCTCTTCTTCGGAACTGATACGGGTAAAACACGTAAAGTTGCGAAACAGATCAAAAAAATGTTTAATGATGATTTGATGGCTGCACCAGTTAATGTTAATCGCGCTTCTATTGACGAATTCATGTCTTACGACTTTTTAATATTAGGCACACCAACCCTAGGCGATGGGCTGTTGCCAGGTCTGAGTGCTGATTGTGGAAGTGAAAGCTGGGAAGAATTTTTACCCAAATTAGGAGAAAAGGATTTTAGTGGGAAAACAATAGCGCTCTTTGGACTTGGAGATCAAGTTTCTTACTCGCTTGAGTTTGTAAATGCAATTTCCGATTTATATGATTTCTTCGAGGAGCGAGGGGCAAAAATTACAGGTCGCTGGCCAGTTGAAGGCTATGACTTTGAAGAGTCCACAGCTGTCGTTGATGATCATTTTCTCGGCTTAGCTCTCGATCTTGATAATCAGTCTGAGCTTACAGAAAAAAGACTTAATGCTTGGCTTGTCAGTATTTCCGACGAATTTGGCTTGTCACTTTCATAGCTGGAGAATTTTATGCGTAAGGTATGTAAAAATCATAAGCTCGTAGAAAATAACCTATGTACTGTTAGCTATTGTGAAGGATGTGATAAAATGAACCTTAATCTTGGTGCTATGACATTACATCTAACAACGAATGAATTCGAGGGACTTTTGCGCTCTTTTCAAGAAGCAGCGTACCGCAGGTCTGTTATCAAACAAATAGGAAAAGAAACTCACATGAAATTGATGGCAGAGTCCAATACATTACAATAACGCTGCCAACGGATAATGTGTTGAAATAATATTCAATTAGCATCCAACCTATTCATCGCGTAGCTGCTTATAGCTAAGTTCCTACTCTAATTGCTACAAGCACTAGAAGGTATTTGTTTTTTAACTGGAGCGATTAGCTGATTTGTTACTAGTTAACAGTAACGTTGCTGCTATCTGGACCACATTTGCATGTCAGGTGCTACTGATGTGGTCCCAAGTAGTATTTCTTCAATCATAATTTCTATATGTATGTTCCAGCATAGTTTAAATATTCAGACTGTAACGAATCGTAATCTTAAGTGTTGAATGACACAACATGTCGGCGACACAAAACGGTGAGTTTCATAAAAACTGTATGGATTACATGTTAAAATCAAGACTGCGGTTTAACTTGTTATGATTAGAAAGGAACGTTGCTGTTGACAACTTTTTAGATGTGTACAATTTGTAAAGATAGCAAGTACAATAACTAGTTTTATACTTTTTCTGATATTCGTCCATACGGCAAAATATCTAGAATCAACCAGATAGGTTGATATTTTCCGTTATTGTTACTGCAATCTCTTTATTACAGCCTGGTATTTATTTTCATTGACACGGCTAGTTACCACTCAGCAACATCCTGTTAGCTCAAAAGGCAAAAAAATTTGCTTTTTTTCATCTTCTCACGTCAGTCAGCGTATGTATTTTATCATATAATACTTATTTACAGAAATATTTAAAATGCCTCGACAAAGCTAATCCCCTGTGAGTTATGGCGTTGTGAACTAAAGTACTGGCTACTAATACTGTGAAAGAAAGTAAGAATGTCTCAAACAATTTATCTTGTTCCACCTGAATGGTCTGCACGATCCTGGGCTGATGAAAACAAGTATTTAGAACTATATCAACAGTCGTGTACAGAACCGGAACGTTTTTGGTGTGAAATGGGTAAACGAATTGAATGGATAAAACCTTACACAAAAGTCAAAAACACCTCCTACGAACCGCAAAATGTATTCATCAAATGGTATGAAGATGGTACATTAAATGCTTGTGCCAACTGTGTAGACCGACACGTAACAACACGCGGCGATCAAGTTGCTATAATATGGGAAGGTGACGATCCTAATGAGTATGAAGAGATCACATATCGACAGTTATTAGAGCGTGTCTCAAGAGTTGCGAATGTCTTGTTGAATAACGGCGTTAAAAAAGGTGATTGTATTACTATTTATATGCCTATGGTTCCTGAAGTAGCTTACGCAATGCTAGCGTGTGCGCGTATTGGTGCAGTACATTCTGTAATCTTTGCTGGCTTTTCTCCGGATAGTCTCGCTGATCGCATTATAGATTCTGGCTCTCGATTTATAATTACAGCTGATGAAGCGGTCCGTGGTGGCTGCCGAATTCCACTCAAGGCTAATATCGACGCAGCTCTTGCACTTATAAGTAAAGGCGATAGCAGAGTTCTAGTAATGAAACGAACTGGTGCACCTGTACACTGGACTCCATTCCGAGATTTATGGCTTCACGAAGAACTTATTAACGCTACAGCAGACTGCCAGCCGGTGGAGATGAATGCTGAAGATCCGCTCTTTATTCTATATACTTCAGGTTCAACTGCTAAACCGAAAGGTATCCTGCATACAACTGGAGGCTATATCACTTGGGTCTCCCTCACTCATCAATATGTCTTCGATTATCACGATGGTGATATCTATTGGTGCACGGCTGATGTTGGATGGATCACTGGACACAGCTATATCCTTTATGGCCCATTAGCAAATGGGGCGACAACATTAATATTTGAGGGTGTTCCGCATTATCCAACTACCTCAAGGTTCTGGCAGGTAATAGACAAATGGTCTGTCAACACTTTCTATACTGCACCAACCACAATTAGAGCACTCATGGCTGCTGGGGATGATTTTGTTAAACATACGAGTCGTGCATCTCTGCGTTTGCTTGGCTCCGTAGGTGAGCCTATCAACCCAGAAACTTGGGAGTGGTATCATAAAACAGTTGGTGAAAGCCGATGTCCAATTGTAGATACCTGGTGGCAAACAGAGACTGGAGGAATCATGATAGCGCCATTGCCGGGAACTACAAAACTCAAACCTGGATCCGCAGCATTACCATTTTTTGGCATCGTGCCGGCGTTGATTAATGACAAAGGAGAAGAAGAGCATGGATCGGCCAAAGGACATCTAATCATAAAAGACAGCTGGCCTGGTCAAATGCGCTCAATTTACGGCGATCACGCGCGCTTCATCCAGACTTACTTTACTAGCTATCCGGGAGCCTATTTTACAGGTGATGGCTGCTACCGTGACGCAGATGGCTATTATTGGCTTACGGGTCGCGTTGATGATATTATTAACGTCTCAGGTCATATTTTAGGAACGGTGGAAATAGAATCATTATTTGTAGCTCACCCTAAAGTAGCTGAAGCCGCCGTAGTTGGCTACCCGCACAGTGTGAAAGGGCAGGGAATCTACTGCTATGTCAGCTTGATTGCTGGAGTACAAGATAGTGAACACCTCAGATACGAGCTGATATCATGGGTTCGCAAAGAAACTGACCCAGTCGTATCACCCGATCTTATCCAATTTGTACCGGAACTCCCTAAAACACGTTCGGGTAAGATTATGCGTCGTATCCTACGCAAAATCGCTAAGAACGACCTTCAAAACCTTGGAGATATATCAACACTTTTAGAACCTGCAGTTATCGACAATATTATTGAATACAGACAATACCGCGGACAATAGCGATTACGTATACAAATTAAAATAAGTATCTTCTTTTAATAAAATCCACACACATTTTTCTGTATCTAATTAGAAATTAAAATAAAAGTTAATTTTATGCTGGTAGCTTGACAAGAACCAAATTCAGGGCTTACTAGATGTATAAACTGCTATGTACGGTATCTAAATACATTAAGTCTGAGAAGTTTATCGTAAGGATATTACATATCCTAAACTTTTAGGTCTACATGTCGAGATAGCGAAATTATGTCATTAAATTATAGTTACAAAAAGCAAAAAAGCGCTATAGCAACTGCAACATTAGTTAGTGATTATCGCAATGATTTAAGACTTTAGCAGTTACATCTTACTTATTATCTGTTCAATCGTAGCTGCTACTCTAACCACGGAAGCATCTCCTTTTTGCGGTCCAATTACCTGAATGCCAAGTGGCATTCCGCGACTATCTTTAGCTCCGGGAAGGCTTAAAGCGGGAAGCCCTGCGAGATTGATCGGGACGGTAAATATATCTTCCTGATACATCGATACAGGATCCGATTCATGCGTACCCAAAGCAAAAGCTCCGGTAGGAGTTGTAGGTGATAAAATAACATCACACTTATCGAAGGCGTCTCGGAAATTATTTGATACCAGCTGGCGAACCTTAAGTGCTTTTTGGTAAAACTGGTCATAATAACCGCTTGAAAGTGAAAACGTACCCATTAAAATACGTTTTTTCACTTCAGCACCAAAGCCCTCAGCGCGTGTATGTGCATACATTTCAGTAAGATCAGAAAAGTTCTTAGCGCGATATCCGTACCTCACTCCGTCATAGCGTGCAAGATTCGAAGAGGCTTCCGACAAAGCAATCACATAGTATGCTGGTAGAGCGTAAGAGATGTATGGCATACTGATCTCAACAATCTCCGCTGATAACATGCTAGAGATATCCTGAATTTTATCCCAGATCTTGCAGATATCTGCCGTTGCCTTACCAGCTACCAGTTCACTAATCACACCGATCCTTAATTGATCCAAATTTGTTTCAGCAGCTTGCTCTAAACAAGGAGTAAAGTTTGGAATAGAAGTTGAATCTTTACTGTCATAACCAATCATACTGTCAAGCAGGATAGCCACATCTTTGACGGAGTTCCCGAATGCACCTGCCTGGTCAAGAGATGATGCATAAGCGACAATGCCCCATCGCGAGCATGCACCGTAAGTCGGTTTCATGCCAACTATACCGCAATAACTTGCAGGCTGTCGAATTGAACCACCAGTATCTGTACCGATAGCACCAAGCACAAAGTTAGCTGCGACTGCTGCAGCAGAGCCACCTGATGATCCTCCTGGAGTTAAGTTGACTAGTCCAAGTTTTTCACCAATTGGATTCTTGGTTGGGCCGAAATAACTTGTCTCAGTTGATGAACCCATGGCGAACTCATCCAAATTAGTCTTGCCAACACAAACAATACCAGAGTTAAAAAGCTGTTCGGTTACTACTGATTCGTAAGGGGGCACAAAGTTTTTAAGTATCCTTGAACCTGCGGTTGTAAGAACGCCTTTCGTACAAAAATTATCT
>JABSQE010000078.1 GCA_013214245.1 Hyphomicrobiaceae bacterium | reverse complement strand
GTGTCGGTGGTTCGATTCCACCCCTGGGCACCACCTTAAGATAATGTTATTAGGTATTGTGAAGTAGACTAATACATTCTCAGTCTTCTAATCTTTCTAAGGTTACGGATTTCCCAATCTTTTATCTCTCACTTAGTAGACACTTAAGTAAATTAGGATGGTTTTGTGCATTCTTCTGGACACTTGAAATAAAGCTGCATAATCTATATCAGCCTTATCTATTAAGATTAGCTTGCATTCTTTTTATCGATAGGCAATACAAGTTTTTGGGAGCTTATTGATTAATTTATACGCTTGATATAGTTAATCCAAAGGTTATTTGAAGCGGCACTTTCATAACTTATTTATAAATGTCACATAGCGCATGTTTGTAAGACACTTTTGAGTGTGCCATCAACCTGAAAATACAACTAACGCGTAATTGACTTTAAAAAGTTTTTAAGTCAAATCGAACCTAAAAAGACTAGCCAAAAAGCTAGTCTCAATATTTGTTAGTAATTTTGCTCGAGCCATAAAATAATGCTACAGTATTAGTAGTAGTGCGTGCGTCAGTCGCTCTTTGTCATTGCCAATTGTAAATTTTCATTGACCTTATCTAAAAAACCCATGGTTGTGAGCCAACCCTGGTTTGGACCGACAAGTAAGGCAAGATCTTTTGTCATGAACCCGCTCTCCACAGTATTAATACAGACTGTTTCAAGTGTTATGGCGAATTTATTAAGTTGACTATTGTCATCTAGTTTAGCACGGTGCTTTAGCGCACGTGACCATGCAAAGATAGAGGCAATAGAATTAGTTGAGGTTTCTTCACCCTTTTGGTGGGCACGGTAATGGCGCGTTACAGTGCCATGAGCAGCTTCCGCTTCTACAGTTTTTCCATCTGGTGTCATTAAAACCGACGTCATTAGCCCAAGCGATCCAAATCCCTGTGCTACGGTATCTGATTGCACGTCACCATCGTAATTTTTGCAAGCCCAAACATAACCACCGCTCCACTTAAGCGAGCATGCTACCATGTCATCAATCAGTCGATGTTGATAAATAATGCCAGCCGCTGCAAATTTATCAGCAAATTCGTTTTTAAAGACTTCTTGAAAAAGTTCTTTGAAACGGCCGTCATATTGTTTAAGGATGGTATTTTTAGTTGATAGATACACTGAATAGCCACGTGACAAGCCGTAATTCAAAGAGGCCCTTGCGAAGTCTCTAATTGATTCGTCAAGGTTATACATTGCCATGGCTATTCCTGAAGCTGGTGCGTTGAATACCTCACGTTCAATAACATGACCGTCCACACCCTCGAATTTTAATGTGAGCTTTCCCGCCGTAGGAAATTTAAAATCAGTTGCACGATACTGGTCACCATATGCGTGACGTCCAACAACAATTGGCTGCGTCCAGCCAGGTACCAAGCGAGGTACATTACGGCAAATTATTGGCTCACGAAAGATCACACCACCAATTATATTCCGAATTGTACCGTTCGGTGAACGCCACATATCCTTGAGGTTAAATTCCTCGACCCGTTGTTCATCCGGCGTGATTGTTGCGCATTTCACACCTACGCCGTGTTTTTTGATTGCTTCTGCCGCATCTATGGTGATTTGATCATTGGTACGGTCACGCTCACGTATGCCGAGATCGTAATATTCTAAATTCAAATCTAGATAAGGATGTATCAGCTTGTCTTTGATAAAATGCCATATGATCCTTGTCATTTCATCGCCATCTAGCTCAGCTATTGTTCCAGATACTTTTATTTTTGGCATGGATTGAATCCTCTACATGTACTCTATTTTTCGTCCTATTTTGACAAGGGTATAGCCTATCTGTCCACACCTTGTTATGGGTGCAGGGTTGGACATGTTGACTTATGCAGGTAAAAACTAGTTGGCTTCAAAGTTCCATTTTACCTTGCCAGAGTAAAATTTTTTAGTTTTTCTGAATACACTATTGTCGGCGTATCTCTTTTTTTGACATATTGTTAAAAGCCAGTTTGCTAATGATAATACTTAAATTAATTCGAGTGAGAGAAAATCAAATTAGAAGAGAGGTTATGCTACACTTCTACGTTATAAATAAACATGTTATCATGAGAAATGGAAAAGTTTTTTGAAGAAAATTATAGATTAATCCTCCTGCGGAGGTGAGAAGTAAATATTTCGGTAACAAATGGTATTAATGCACTAAATAACTAGGTGTCGATAAGTCGAAAAATGTTTTTTGAATTAATGTTACCGCTTGCTAGTCTAATCATAACACTTTATTAACGTCTTTTTGTATCGAAGTTGTGGTGTTTAAAGCTGCTGCAATATCATAATCTCACAAATTGTGAATTGATAAACTTGTGTTTTCTAAAAAGGGTTGCTATTATTTCGGGTTTTGATTGTGTTACAATTAGATTTAGAGGTTGTTGCCGTAAACGGACAACCGACTTTAAAAGGTAGCGGTCGCTCCATTGCTGAAATAGTACGTGAGAGTCACGAAAGTGGGCTGGATTTTGCGCTGAAGGTTTCACAATGTACCGAACAGCTTACAAGAGAACAGTTTTTCTCGCTACTTATATATTGTGCAGAGCAACGTTGTACAAAAGCAAAGCTAGTGTGTTGTGGTTGTAGTCTTCACACGCGCCAATTTGGAATTGCGTCTATAGATGATTGGATCAGGCAGTTCAAACTTGTAATAACACAAGATACTGGACTAGAAATATCCGGGCTGGGTGAGGGCACGAAAATTATTTCTAGTTTAGCTTGGCTCCAAAATAACTGGG
>JABSQE010000077.1 GCA_013214245.1 Hyphomicrobiaceae bacterium | reverse complement strand
GCAACTAAAGAAATTAGCTGGGTTATCCGGCTAGTAAGCGAAGTCCGTTCTGTACGCTCTGAAATGAATGTTCCACCGCATGCTAAGATTACTCTTGAACTCGTTGCCCCTACCAATAGCGATCGCGAAAGAGGTGAGCGCCATCAAGAAACAATAGAGCGCATGGCACGTCTAGATCATATCTCTTTTGTGACAGTAGCGTCATCTGGTACGGCTATTATTGTATTTGACGAAACAACAGCAGCACTTCCTTTGAGGGGAGTAATTGACATGGATGCAGAACGTACACGTTTGCATAAAGAAATCAAAAGATCGTATTCTGAAATTGCTAAAATTAAATCTAAGTTTGCTAATTCCGGCTTTATGGCTAAAGCGCCAGAAGCTATTATTGAAGAAAACCGAGATCGGCAAGCAGATTTTGAAGATCAGATAAGACGTTTGAAGACAGCCTTGAAACGCCTTGATATATCAATATGAGTTGGATTTAAGCAGCATTGAGTTGTTGTAGTCTGTTGCAATAGTTTGAAATAATTCTTCGACAGGTATAATTCAAATCACAAATAATTAATACAGATAGTTATTTAAACACCTTTATTTTATTATCCCGTTATGGTGTGTTAGAATTCATATATGCTAAATATATTTCAATATTCAAAAGAAATTTAGCAAATTATTATCAGGAGATAATAAACATTCCATTTTACTACTTAAAAATTTTTAGCGAATAAAACACGCACTTTTATACAAAAATTCTTCCTAATTAGGAGCTCTGACTATCAGCATGATTGTTATTTAAACCTAAACGTCAAGGTCTTTTCTTCGAACGTCATTTAGTATATTCACAATTTAGCTTCCTAACTATGCAGACATTAGGTTATATAAAAGCATTGTTTCTTATCTTTAAGACGGAGATTTGAAGATACCCAAACGCAGCCGCTTTGGCTTCATTAAATAAGAGGATTCTGACAGCCTTATTAAATAAGTGTTATTTGCAGGTAAAGATGTGCAAACTTGCTAACCAAGCAAAGATGGTTACAAAACCGAGCCGAGTAGCCGAAATACAGCTGCACCTAAATAATGTTAATACTCGTACTGCTGCAGAACGAACCGCTCAGATTCTTGCTGGTTTGAGCTTTGATAGATCAGTACTATACAAAGCGTATAGTACGTTTTCTGGTGTATGGCGCATTCGAATTGCCCTAGTAGCAATATTATATCTAGAACTAGAATCATGATTGCTTGATGAGCTAACAAACTATACCGACTAAGAAAATACACCTTGGCTTTAAAAAATTTGCACACTTATCTATATACAGCTCTGATAATCAGTCATGACCGCAACTGTCTTAGACATGCCGTGTAGTTCGTTCTTCATTTAAAGAACAGACGTCTTAAAAAATTTAGCCCGTATGTACCCCATAACAATTCAGTTAGAACACACTATTGCTCAGTTTTCCTTTTACTCAACGGCTAGAACCATTGATAGCCCTTAACTACAGCTAGAAAAAACAGAGATTAATTATTAACCCAGTACAATTATTATGAACAAAGTCACGTCGCGGATAGACTATGATCATAGTATTGCTTTGCTAGACCAAAATAAAAGTGATATTGACAATAGCTAAATTAATCGTCAGCCGGTTAAATCCATCAGCTGAATTAGCTAGTTAGTGCTTATACTCCATATAATTACGTAACCACACTGACGATGACTTCATCGGAAACAGTGAGTCGTAGAAAACTTCATACGTTTGGTTTCAATATTGAGCAAACTGACAATTTTTTTTGAAGTAATTTTGTCAGGTGGTGAGAAGGCACGACTGCTATTTATAGTTGCTGCTTTTCACAATCCCCATGTTCTCATGCTTGACTAAACTACAAGTCACTGAGACATACTTAGCAAGTAAAGTTTGATCCAAGCACTCGATAACCATAATACTGCTGTTATACTTATCAACTACGATCGACAACTTATAGAAGCTTGCGTGAAGCGTGTATAGCCTGTGCACAACGAAAAGGTTTTACCGT
>JABSQE010000076.1 GCA_013214245.1 Hyphomicrobiaceae bacterium | reverse complement strand
TTTTCAGGTGTTATATGAAATGGTGCTCTAATATGATTTTTTAAATTAGGCAGTATAGTCGCATCTAATGCCTGAATGATGCGCTGTTGCAAAAGTGGTCCTTGCGTCCTCCAATCGATTTTTCCATCGAGATTGGCTACTGGACATAGCACATAAAATGAATCATGTCCCGCCGGCGCAAAAGACGTATCTGTTGCTGTAGGACGATGAATGTACAGAGAGAAATCTTCAGTCACAGCTTTCTTATGAAAAATTTCATTTAGCAATTCTCGATAACGCTCACCAAGCCAAATTGTGTGGTGCGCTATGTTAGGATAGATTCGGTTTGTGCCGAAATACAGTACAAAAAGTCCCATCGATTTGCGCGAGCGAAGTTTGAGTTTAGCTATATTGCTAATTCTGTTCCTAGGTAACATATTTGCATATAGATGGAGAGGGTCTGTATTGGCAACGATTGTATTTGCCAACAGTGTTTCGCCATTGGCTAGGCGAACTCCTATTGCTTTACACCCACTCATAATAATCTCTTCGACTGTGGTGTTGCAGCGTAGAGTTATACCTTCTTCATACATTAAGGTGGTCAAGGCCTTTACAAGTTTACCAGTGCCACCCATTGCGAAGTGTACACCCCATTCCCGTTCCAAATAGTGGATTAGTCCATAAATGCTAGTAGTTTCAAATGGATTGCCTCCTACGAGTAAAGGCTGAATCGAAAATGCCTTTCGGATTTTATCACTGACTAGGTAATGAGACACAAATTGCCAGACAGTGCGATCGCAACGCAAACTTACAAGCCTTGGTATTTGGCTTACCATGTGAAATAAGTTATGGAATGGTTTATCAGCAAGCTTTAAGAATCCCACATCAAATATTTTCTTTGAATGCTCAATCAAGCGCAAGTAGCCGTTTTCATCGCGAGGTTCAATGCGCCGGATTTCCGTTAGGGTGTTTTCTAATGAACCACCGTAATCAAACGTATCACCATCTGAGTAGCAAAATCTGTACCATGGTTTAAGTGGTACAAACTTAACATAATCATCTTGTTTTTTACCGAACAACTCAAACAATTCAGAAAATAGAAATGGTGCCGTGATTACTGTAGGGCCAGCATCGTGTCGATAGCCATCGCGTTCGAATACTCGTGCCCTGCCACCAGCTTCGCAGCAACGCTCTAGGACGGTAACGTTGTAGCCCTTCGCACGCAGTCTTAGTGCTGCAGCTATACCGCCAAAGCCCGCTCCTATTACAATTGCATGCTTATCAACACTACTCTTGCATTGGGCTGTTGCATTCGACATTTGTCTACCTCTCTAGTTTGTGGCTCGCCTTTTGGAGGCATGTGATAATTTCAACGAGCAAAATGGTTCGCGGTTGTGTCTTGTTGACATTTCCAATTTGGAAAGAAGGTGTCTCAGGCTTCAAACTCCATGCTAGGCTAAAGTTTTAGTTGTTAGTAGAAATGCCTGCATTGAATTATGTCTTGCACAGTGAGTGATTGGTTGGATGTTACGTTCTAGTTGAGGTTATCTCGGCGCGCAACGGGAATTTGACCACGCTTATTGTTGTGTAGTCCACATGTCTCTAGGACAGCGATGCAACACATACTGTCTTCGAGACATGTGCTGTTTCAGTAAGTTTTAAAATTGTACATAAATCTATGTTTTAGTCACTCTAATATTATAGAGCTGGACGTAGCTTGTTAAAGTCAGTTGTGGACTGTTTGATCATTGATATCGGATTATATATAGGTCAAACCGCAGTGATAACAAAAGTTTGATTTAAGTCGCTTTGCCTCAAACTTACACGTTAAGAAATCTCATTATTGCGTGTCAACTTCTAGCATGAACACAGTTATCTAAATCAAATTTTTAATTAGCTATACACAATTATGTGTGATTCAAATCATTATCTAACCATAAGTGTAAGTGGTATCTGTGTGGTAGTGCTAAATTTACCTGTTTTGGTTGGTACTACAGGACTAGATTTTACACAAGCTTTTAACAAAAGGGAATTACTTAATGAGTGAACTTGAGGATGATGTGGCCATATTGACTGCTCTTTTGTCCATTGACTTCCAATCTACTTCACTTTTCGATGATATGATTATCGAACTTAGTTCTCAAATGTACATTTGTGCTTCAGATAGTAGTATCACGACGGATATATTGCATGAGGCTATGAACTATAGTCTTGGTTTGAGGGGTAAATACGCACGTGGATTGTTAGTATTGCTCGTAATGACTGGATGGAACAAGCCGTGGCGTAGTGCGATCTACTGTGCCAAAGCGGTAGAAATGGTACATACCGCTTCGCTTATAATAGATGATTTACCTTCAATGGATAACGCATCATTACGGCGTGGAAAGGCAACTAATCACACTAAATTTGGCGAACCAATTTCGATTCTTACTGCAATTTCACTGTTGAGCGAGGCCTTTAAGTTGTTAGCGTCTTGTCCTGAGCTTAATGCGGAGCAGAGACATCTAGCTGTAACTTGTTTAGCGAGTTCAATAGGTCTTAATGGTATGTCTAGCGGACAAATGCGCGATTTAGTTTCTCTTAAAACAGAGATTGCTGATATCGAACTGACTCACGCTTTAAAAACAGGCACATTATTTGCGAAAGCAGCTGAGCTTGGCTGTATTGCTGCAAATGTTAGTGGGGAGCAAAAATGGTTGTTAAGCGATTTTGGTATGCAACTCGGGAAAGCATTTCAGGAATTAGATGATATAATAGATGTTGCAACGGTGTCCAAATCCACTGGTAAGGATACTTCTAAGGATACTTCTAAACCAACAATAGTTGCTATCTTGGGAATAAAAAAAGCAGAGCAACGGGCTATAAAACAGGTAGCAAAAGCATTAGACTGCTTGAAATCATCGACTGCTAAAAAGTCTCATTTACGTCAGTTTACATTAAATTTGACACGAGCCATGCTAGCGATGATCCATAGTTTGGAGGATTAAAATTCGATGAACTCAAGACTTCATACTAAAAAAAAACGCAATAGCAACTGTCAAACAGTGATCGGACTTATGCTCGCTGGAGTCATATTAATATTTTGGTTTGCTGCACACATAGTAGGCATTTTTCATTTTGAATGGGAGGCTTCACACGCGATTGTGTCAGCCCCACTACTTTTTCTTTTAATGAATTGGCTTAATGTTGGGCTTTTCATCATTGCGCATGATTGTATGCACGGCTCGTTAGCTCCATTGTGGCCGTGGGTAAACAAAGCCGTTGGTCGACTTTGCCTTTTTTTATATATAGGTTTTAACTTCAACGAGCTAAAGACTAAGCATTATTTACACCACGTTTATTCCGGTACGGCAAACGACCCGGACTTTTATGCCCGCTCACCTCACAGGTTTTTGTATTGGTATTGGCATTTTCTTATAAGTTATTTTGGCTGGGCACAGTTTTTATTCGCATCTATTGTTTCAACAATATACTTGTTAGTTTTAAACGTTCAAATCTATAACCTCGCGTGTTTTTGGGCGATTCCTGCTATTAGCTCTTCATTACAGCTTTTCTTTTTCGGAACATATATGCCTCATCGCCCAAAAGAGATTTTATTCATCGATCACCACCGAACTCGAAGTAATGACTTTAGCTGGTTGCTATCACTTTTTACTTGCTTTCACTTTGGTTACCATCATGAGCACCATATTTTTCCTGAGGCACCCTGGTGGCAACTACCAAGCATTCGTGATAACTTCAAGACTGAAGATTATTGCTAATACAACATGAGTGATGAGCAATTTTTATATGAATAGCCTGTGGCAGAAAACTTCAGTGTTAGACATGTAAGTTAATATCAATACAAGATCCGGTTAGTAGTGTAGATGATGTGTAGTGACGTATCAAATTAATATAGATTGTATTATAAATTTGAATTTGCATCATGAGCAAGACATTAACAGCAAAGCCGCATATAGCGGCGTTCGTTTCTGCGGAGAAAAAATGTTACAGATCTGCAAGATTAATAACCACCTATCAGTCTCGCGCCAAATTCATATTAACGATATTTCTGACATTGTTGTTGCTGGATACAGATCAATCATTTGTAATCGCTCAGACAATGAGGATCTGGGTCAACCGTCTTTTGCGGACATTGAGATTGAAATTAAAAAGCACAATTTGGAGGCACGCTGGCAACCAGTATGTGCTGGCACTCTTCAAGAAATTCATGGTCGCGAGTTTGGAGAGTTATTAAATATTTTACCTTCACCTGTGTTGGCTTATTGCCGTTCTGGCACACGTAGCATAATGTTATGGGCACTTTTTCAGGCAAGAAAACGTTCAGTTTCAGACATTCTCTATTACACAACACGTGCTGGTTATGACATCTCAGGTCTGGTTCCAAAGCTAAAGGCTATAAAATCACGTTATGAGATTTAGGCACTTAGATCACTATCGTTGTCTCAATATTAGGTGTTTGAAGGGCTATTCTATCTAGCGCATTTTTTTATCGCGATGTGAACAAGCAAGACTTGAATTCCTTGCAATTTATTGCATTCAGCTGTGCTTCATGGTTTATTTTGAAAAGGTACACTAAATGGTTTATTAGGTTGTAAAATCCATAATTTTATGCTTATTGTGTCGGCTAAGTTGTTGATTTAGTGAAGCCGAATACTGTTCTAAACATTTAATTGTATCTATTCTTAGAGATGAATATTGAGTCGCATTGCTAAATATTGTGTTACTTAAATTATGTTAGATGCACTTTCTAAGGCAAAGAAAATAGCTATTTAGTTAAAAATTGGAGAATTTCTGGTCTATACCAGATGTCGCGTCACACTAAATCCTTTAATAACCATTAAGAAAAGAAGCGATAGCATTACTTAAATTGATCGGTTTTATTTTTTCGGTGACGTAAAATGTGTTCGTGGGCAATGTTATAGAGTGCTGAATCTCGGAAATTAACGTTTTCTGCAAAGACATACCCAATAAATATAATCGCTGTTCGTGTAATATTAGAGTTGTTAACTTTATGCACAATATCATGTAAGGTGCCACGAATAATTAGCTGATCAGGCCAAGTTGCTCGATAAACAACAACGACTGGGCACTCCATACCATAATGTGGTATTAACTCTGCTTGAATCTTACTAAGATTGCGAATCGACAGGTGTATTGCCAGCGTTGCTTTTGATTGTCCTAGCGTTGTAAGGCTTTCGTTTTCGGACATGCCAGAGGCTTTCATAGCAGTTCGTGTCACAATAATTGTCTGCGTGATGTTCGGTAATGTAAGCTCAGTATTTAAAGCTGCGGCCGCTGCTGCAAAAGCAGGTACACCTGGTATTACTTCAAAAGGAATGCCGAAAGTATTTAGACGGCGCATT
>JABSQE010000075.1 GCA_013214245.1 Hyphomicrobiaceae bacterium | reverse complement strand
GTCGTATACTCTTAAAATTGCGACCTTCACATAGTGGTTTTGTATTGTTAAACCGACCGGCTGGTATTTTCTCAATATCTGAGAATGTTGCGTAAAGTGAGGGAGTGAGACGATTTTCATGGCTCAAAAGAAAAGTGCGTCTGTCCAAGGTGCCACGAAAGTGCGTACTAGAAAAACTGCTGCTAAAGCAAAAAATAAGCCAAGCAATGCTTGTGAAATGCCAATTAAAAATTCTCTAACTACTAGGAAGAGTGTTGACGTAAGTTCGGGCTCTGAACCAGAATTAGTTAACAGCGCGCTAAACAGATCTGGATCATCCGTCAAAAAAATAATAAAAAACTCTGCTCGTAGAACGAAAACTTTGGGTACTCACTCTAGTCAATCAGCGGATGCGGTTAAGATCAGATCTCACGGTTTCAAACCCAAAGACTTCATTGTTTACCCTGCCCATGGTGTTGGACAAATTATTGAAATAGAAGTACAGGAAATTGCTGGTTTAACTCTTGAACTATTTGTAATCACCTTTGAAAAGGATAAAATGACTCTTCGAGTACCAACTGACAAGTTCGAAAGCGTTGGTATGCGCAAATTAGCGGAGTCAAAAACTATAGAAAAAGCAATGTCCATCTTAAAAGGACGGGCAAGGGTTAAGCGCGCAATGTGGAGTAGACGCGCTCAGGAATATGAAACAAAAATAAATTCTGGTGATTTGATTTCCGTATCAGAAGTAGTCCGTGATCTTTATCGTTCTGACAACCAACCGGAGCAGTCTTATTCTGAGCGTCAACTTTATGAGCAGGCTTTAGACCGAATGTCGCGTGAAATAGCTATCGTCAAAGAGCTTGATGACCGCAGAGCCATCGAACGCATAACTGACATACTGTCGATAAGTGCTAAAAACCGCCAGTCTGCAGATGAAAAAGTTGGTGATGGTAATGTAAGATCAGATGTTGAAGCAGCCTGACTAACAGCAGCTTAGAAGACTTACTACATCAAAACAATCATGATTTAACCAACTGAGTATTTTTAAATTGGGTTGTTCATAGTGGTTTTATCTGTTCAGCTTAAATTATCGTGAAATCAAACCTTTAATTTTGCTGGTGTATATGTTTCATGTGTCCCTTCTTTAAAGGGACATAAAACTTTACTTGCTGTATGCCAGCAGATTTTTTGCTTTTTGGATTACTTCTGGCTTTTTTGATAAGCAGTCAAAGTCAATTTACTTTGTCAAACTTGTTTAAGTCTACTAGTATTTTCATTCTGCTAATCGGCAGACATTTCACTCACGTGAAGGCGGTTAAAAATATACACGTTACAAAACTATATTTTATAATCGTAGTATTCACGATATCTGGGCGCTTTAATTACTATGTGTAGTCAATTTTAAACTTCAACCCTAATATGTTATTGAAATTATACAACATAAATTAATTCTCGAGGTTTTACCTTTTTGTTCCTCTGCAAACTATTTCTTAGAATGTTTTAGAGCTCTTTTAAAGATTTACCAATCTTCCATTTACAGTAGACTTAAAAAATTTCTTTTTTGTCGATGCCACACCTATTACGAGGTCTTATTGTCAAATTTTAAATTAGCATTAATTATATACATTATATTTCATTTGTCAGGTCATAGCTTTTAACTAAAAAAATATAGAAGACCAAAAAAGGTGTGTTTAAAAACACTTTCAGAACCTGAAGTTATACATCTTAATAGGTGCGCTTAATTAGTAGTGGATACTGGAGGCTCTCAAGGAAACCATTGCAGGAAGTTTTTAAGAAATTGCAGCCCTAAGCTTTGACTTTTCTCAGGATGAAACTGAGTTCCTACGATGTTATCCCGCCCGATAACTGCATTGATATTACAGCCATAATCAGTCTCAGCTAAAACGTGTTTATGTTCTCTTGGTAGCATATGAAATGAATGCACAAAGTAAGCATGGGGAGCTTGATAATCAAATTTGATGCCATTAAAAAGCTTATGATCGTGACACTTATACAGTATATTCCAGCCCATATGTGGAATTTTAAAACTTCTATCCTTTGGTGAAATTGCAACCACGTCTCCTGCAATCCAGTCAAATCCAGTTGTTTCACCAAACTCAAATCCTCGTGTCGCCAAAAGTTGCATGCCAACACAAATGCCAAGAAAAGCACGTCCTTTATTAATCACCACTTCATGGAGCGCATCGATCATACCTGGAACCGCTACAAGTCCAGACTTACAGTCGATATAGGACCCAACACCTGGTAGTATAATTCGGTCAGCGTGTACAATGTCTTTAGGATTTGAACTTACATTAACCGTAATCTCTATATTAATATCCAAGGCTGATCTTACAACCGCTTTTTTAACAGAGTGCAGATTACCAGAACCACAATCGACAACTACAACCCTTTGCATTAACGTCTCCAAAGCATTGGATTGCTATGACTATAGCGTTTCTGATGTTTACCCTCAATATCACGAGGTGTAGCTAATGTGTCAACTAGTGGTGTTTCAGATTGGTTGTGTGATTTAGATGTCGATGAGTCTTTAGTTTTCACTTCTAGATTAGAATTCAACCAAAAGCTAAAAAAACGACGTTCGCAATCTTCTCTTGTTGCTCCCGTAACATGCGCAATCTGTTTCCAAGCCTTTCGATCGAGTGTCCAACGAACTATAGAATCAGCTTCAAAACCAATAATCAGATTTAATACACAAACTATATACACGAGCCAAAAGTTATAGATATGGAAAACGCTAAAAAACACCGTCAAGATCAACACAATAAAAACATATGCAAATAACACTAACCATACGCAATTTGCAATCATCCAAATTGGTGGCAGAACAGAAGCTAGTAATGAAAAGCCATCTTTCACGAAGATCAGTTCGTCTGCGCGCTCATTTTTGAGTGCAACAGTGTCTTGTCGCTCATGGATAGTATAAGCCTCAACCTTACGAAACCATAGAAATACCATTGTTACCCCTGCAAAGTCCCTTTTGTCGATGGAATGCGATTACCTTGGCGTGGATCAATGCTAATCGCGACTTTAAGTGTTCGCGCTAAAGCTTTAAAACAAGTTTCGGCAATATGATGATTGTTTACTCCATAGAGTTTGTGTAAGTGCAGTGAAATACCAGCATTATAAGCAAATGCGCGAAACCACTCATAAAATAATTCAGAATCCATCTCACCAATTTTATCCTGTGAAAAGCTCACACCCCATTTCAAATAAGGCCTACCTGAGATATCCATAGCACAACTTATTAATGTTTCGTCCATAACTAACTGACTATCCGCATAGCGGGTAATACCTTTACGTTCGCCAAGACCCTGCTTGAGAGCCTGGCCAAGAACAATTCCTACATCTTCTACTGTATGATGGCAGTCAATGTGAAGATCACCTTTAACTTTCAACATAATATTTATAAGAGAGTGGTGCGATAGTTGCTCCAACATATGGTCAAGAAAACTTATGCCAGTATTAATTTTATAATTTCCATAACCATCAAGATTGAGTGTGACCTCTATGCTTGTTTCTTTGGTTATGCGTTTTAGAGTTACTATGCGTTCCAAATGAATTAACTCCTGATCATAAGCGCCAAATATTATTAATAGCTTGCAATTCTCAAGCAAAGCTGCTGCAAGTAATATTGCAACTAATCCACATATATATATGGTTATACCATGCATACAGCTCTACTAAATTCAACGTCATCAAATTATTACGAAGGATGGCACGCAACAACAATACTAACGCTACGCCGGCAAGATAGCGTCGTCATAGCTGGTGACGGGCAAGTCACGTTAGGCCAAACCGTAATCAAGGCTAATGCTTGCAAGGTACGTTCGCTTGGACGTGGTGATGTGATTTCCGGCTTTGCTGGTGCTACTGCAGATGCTTTCACGCTATTCGAGCGATTGGAAGCGAAACTTGAACATTACCCTGGGCAATTAATCCGTGCCGCCGTTGAGTTGGCCAAGGATTGGCGAACGGATCGACATCTGCGAAAATTAGAGGCCATGATGCTTGTTGCAGATCCAGAAACTACACTAGTTTTAACTGGTACAGGTGACGTGTTAGAGCCTGAAAATGACATCATGGGGATTGGTTCAGGTGGAATGTACGCAATGGCGGCTGCACGCGGTCTCATGGACACGGATTTCGACGCTGAAACTATCGCCCGTAAAGCGATGCTTATCGCCTCAGATATCTGTATTTACACTAACTCTAATTTAGTACTTAAAAGTTTAAATAACAAAAAGATAATCAAGTAAAGTGATTTTCCAAAACTAAATTTTTAGTAATAGCCAATATAATTGCTTGAAATCAGCATCAACAAAAACATGGACAGAATTACAGCTTATTGTTCACAACATAATCTTAGGATATCATGAATAGCTTTTCCCCACGTGAAATCGTCTCAGAACTAGATCGCTTCATTATCGGACAACAACCGGCTAAGCGTGCAGTTGCTATCGCTCTTAGAAATCGCTGGCGGCGTCAGCAGCTCCGGGGAGAAATGAAAGACGAGGTCTTACCAAAAAATATACTTATGATAGGCCCAACTGGAGTAGGTAAAACGGAAATATCTAGGCGACTTGCCAAACTAGCCGGAGCACCGTTTCTTAAGCTTGAGGCAACAAAATTCACTGAAGTAGGTTACGTTGGGCGTGATGTTGAAAGCATTATACGCGATCTACTTGAAGTCGGAATTGGGCTCGTTCGTAAGCGTAAGCGTGTAGAGGTGCGTGTACGAGCAGAGCAGGCGGCAGAAGAACGAGTATTAGACGCTATAGTTGGTGAAAATGCACAACCTTCCACACGCGAAACTTTCCGTAAAAAACTGCGTGCAAATGAATTAAATTATAACGAGATTGAGATCAAGGTTGCCGATAACAGCAACATGCCAATGTTTGAAATTCCAGGCCAACCTGGAGCTTCGATGAGCATGATCAACATAGGAGATATGCTTGGAAAAGCTTTGGGGCAACGCAGCAAGAGCCGTCGCCTAACGGTTGCAGAAAGTTACCCTGTATTAATAGCTGAGGAAAGTGACAAGCTGTTGGACGATGATCAGATTGTATCATCAGCCATTTCAGCAGTTGAAGATGATGGTATTATATTCCTTGACGAAATAGATAAAATCTGCCGTTCAGTTTCCGATGGTGGCCGTATTGGCGGTGATGTGAGCCGCGAAGGAGTGCAGCGTGATTTGCTTCCTTTAATCGAGGGCACAACAGTTGCTACTAAGCATGGTCCAGTAAAAACTGATCACATCCTATTTATAGCCTCAGGTGCATTCCATATCTCAAAACCATCAGATTTGCTACCAGAGTTGCAAGGCCGTCTTCCAACGCGCGTTGAATTAAGTGCGTTAACTAAAGAAGACTTTCGTCGTATTCTGACTGAAACTGAAACAAGTCTCATAAAACAGTATATTGCACTTCTTAAAACAGAGGGTGTATCTCTTAGCTTTAGTGATGATTCTATCGACGCTATAGCAGATATTGCAGTGCTGGTTAACGCTAGCGTTGAAAACATAGGTGCGCGGCGGCTACAAACTGTCATAGAACGCGTACTTGACGATATTTCTTTTGAAGCTTCTGACAGGTCAGGACAAAACTATGAAATAGATGCTAATTATGTGTACAAACAAGTAGGTAATTTAGCTAAAAATGCAGATCTTTCAAAGTTTATTTTATGACTGGTAGCTTTTTAATCCATTCGTCTTAACTCTATTATAAATTAAATGAATCTGTTCTGAATAACAAAACTTAAAGCCATGTTTTGCACAGTACCCACAAACGTTTTTACTAATCGTAGATCTATGAAAATGCAATCAAAACAGCGACTTTTGAAGATCACCAAAAATCTACAGGTTTACAAAAAAAGATTGCCCTAACACCATTTACAATCACATAAAAAGACTCTCTCTAATGTGAGATACAAGTTTTTTTTAAGCCCGTGATAACAATAGTGTTCTAGAACAGGCGGACTCAGTGTTGTCAGTGTTTAAAACTTCGAGAAAATGGGATAAATCAATATCGTAACCCTTACTTAATCGCGTTTAAATTAGGTCTTTTTAATTAAGACAGCAAATCTGAGGTCAAATATTAATAACTCAGATAATGCCGGAAATCTTCAGTTAGTTAATCCTAAGAATGAGAAATCCTTAGTATATAGATAACCTTCTATATATGTAGATTGTAAAATTATATGTAGATTGTAAAATTGTCGATTTTCTATTTCTTATTAATTAATTCCTTATTTTTATCAGCATGTAGTGTTATAATTATAAGATTAGATTAAACAACTCGTTCATTAAAAATTAAACCCTTTGCAATGCTAAAAAATAGGGGTCGACCTTCAAAAAGAAATTTACATGAACTTAAAGACTTGAGACACAGTGATGTATCCGGTGAGATGTGGAGCCTATGATGACCCTAAACCTGATAATGGATTGTAAGGTCTCTTGGCTATATTTTCATTAATGAACCAAAAGTCCTGGAACATATTTTACGCACTTTAACAGGTTAGTATTACGACCACTCAGACCAGATCCATGCTTTTCATCTTCGAATTGGACAAATACCATTACAATATATCACATTGAAGTTATATGTATCAGTTTTATAGCTAACAACTATGGTGACTGGGCTAGCATTGTTAAGGATTAAGCAATAGAATGATAGTTTGCCAGGGCATACATGAGTTAGCCATTTCACGAGCTTGAAAAAAATTTAAAACAAGATTAAAATATAATGTAAATCTTTAATTGAAATAACAACTATAATTCTAAATATTTAACCCAAAAAAGCTTTGGGCATACATTTATTGTCTCGCTAGTTTCTAACTCCGGTCTTGTAGATTTCTAGGTAAACGTTGTATGATTCTGCTTTAATAGAAGCGTGTGAATTGTAAACTTTTACGCTATGTAATTTTCAATTTACATCATTGAAAGGTGCTTGGTACCGGAGATGCAATCATATTGTCTCACATATTTTGGATATATCTAAATTTGCAAAATATTCATATAAACAAGCGTAGTAATTTTTCTTTAAAGAAACGGTTAGGCATTGTTAGATTTTCAGGCAAGAAATTTCTAATATAGCTTATGACAACAAATATCACAAAACTATCAAATCAAGACCCATTGTAATTCTACATTCACATTTGCAAGCATGATTTTAGTACTTAGTAAAATAGTCTATTAATGGTAAAATGTCTGGTCAGTATTCTCCGCTGAAACAAAGCTGAAGTAAAATCGCAATTTCCTAATGGTTCTTAATGGCAAACACAAGTTTAACACCAAAGTCTGACTTTCTTAAAATTATTCAGGAGCGCGGCTACATCCACCAATGCTCTGATTTTGAAGCTCTTGATAAACTCGCTTTGAAACAAAAGATTGTTTGCTACGTTGGTTACGATTGCACAGCTCAGTCTTTGCATGTAGGTTCGATGTTAACTATTATGATGCTATTTTGGCTTCAACATACAGGCAATAAACCATTAGTCCTTATGGGTGATGGAACAACTTGTGTTGGAGATCCTTCCGGAAAAGATGAATCCCGAAAGATACTGAGTCGAACGGTAATTGAGCAGAACAAAAAGAGTATTAAAAAAGTCTTTGCAAAGCTACTTACTTTTGGTGACGGAAAAACCGATGCGCTTATGGTGGATAATTCGGAATGGCTATCGACAATTAACTACATTGATATGCTCCGCAATGTAGGACGGCATTTTTCAGTCAATCGAATGTTAACAATGGACTCAGTCCGCACGCGACTTGAACGTGATCAAGAACTTTCGTTTATAGAATTTAATTATATGATTTTGCAATCTTTTGACTTTGTTGAGTTGGCGCGACGTCATGGCTGCAACCTACAAATGGGTGGTTCTGATCAATGGGGTAATATTATCAATGGTATTGATCTTGGAAGGCGAATGGGGACTGGACAGCTTTATGCTCTTACCTGTCCCTTATTAACAACGAGTTCTGGTGCCAAAATGGGGAAAACCGCATCAGGTGCTGTTTGGCTCAATCTAGATATGTTATCAGCATATGATTATTGGCAGTTTTGGCGTAATACAGAAGACAAAGATGTGTCAAGGTTTCTGAAGTTGTTCACAACGCTATCACTTGATGAGATTAGTAAGTTGGAATCTTTACAGGGCGAAGAGATAAACGAAGCTAAAAAGATACTTGCAACAGAAACAACAGCTCTTCTACATGGAAGAAAAGCTGCTAAAGACGCTGTTAAAACGGCTCAAAGAACTTTTGATGGTGGTGAATTTGCTGAAGGCTTACCTTCTGTTGCCGTGGGAGGTTTAGAACTCAAGAATGGCCTTGGAGTTTTGAGTGCGTTCGTAATTGCAAAATTAACTAGATCTAATAGTGAATCCAGGCGCCAACTTAAAGGAGGCGGGTTAAAAGTTAATGGTGTTGTAGTTAGAGATGAGAAAGCAACATTAACTCCTAAAGATATCACAAATGATGGTGTCATAAAGTTATCACTCGGTAAAAAACGACATGTTTTACTCTATCCAGAGTAAAGCAACAATCCAACAAACTTGAAAACTACAACCGTAGCTCTTTATAATAGTTTTTACTCCACCGAGTAATTTCATTCGAATTTTAAAATGGTTCGAAGGTAGCTTGTTATATGCACAAGTGAGTATTAGATCCGAGAAG
>JABSQE010000074.1 GCA_013214245.1 Hyphomicrobiaceae bacterium | reverse complement strand
GAGCGGCTTCGCACACCTCCTCATCAGTTGCATCCAGGCGCCCGTAATGTATGTTATAAAAAATGGTATCGTTAAACAACACCGCATTCTGTGGTACTATTCCTATTGCCGAGCGTAATGATTTTTGTTGCAAATTGGCGATATTCTGACCATCAATACTTACCTCTCCTTCTGTAATATCGTAAAATCGAAATAATATGTTACTAATTGTAGATTTGCCAGCTCCAGATGGACCAACCAAAGCAACGAAACTACCTGGTTCACATACGAAAGACAAGTCTTTGAGAACCACCCGCTCAGTATCGTAGGAGAAAGTGACATGTTCAAATTTAATTTCTCCTTGTCGTACTTCAAGGTCTGAGGCGTTGGGTAGGTCCTTGATCTCTGGATGCTGCTCAAGAAGAGCAAACACAGTTTCAAGATCAACCAGGCCTTGGCGCAATTCTCGGTAGGCAAACCCCATGAAATTCAAGGGTATGTAAAGCTGGATCATGAGTGCATTTATCATAACCAAATCACCAACTGTATGATTTCCCATCGTCACGCCGTGTGCTGTAAGAGCCATACAAGATGTCATGCCAACTGTAAAAATGATAGCTTGGCCTGTGTTTAAAATACCAAGTGAGTAATAGGTACGTACAGCAGCTCTCTCATAGCGCTTCATAGATCGATCAAAAAGACGGGCTTCCATCTCCTCATTTCCGAAATATTTTACGGTTTCAAAATTCAGCAGGCTATCGACTGCTTTAATGTTTGCTTCCGTGTCGCTATCGTTCATTTCACGGCGAATGGTCATACGCCACTCAGTTGCTGAAAACGTAAACCACATATAGAGAATTACTGTAATAGCAGTGATGAAGACGTAAACCCAATTAAAGAAAAATAATAGAACAATAGTGAGACAGAAAAGTTCGAAAATTGTAGGGATTAAGTTTAAAATACCATTTCTTATAATAAGCTCAACAGCCCTAGTCGCCCGCTCAAGAACACGAGAGAGATTGCCTAAGCGAGTTTCTAGGTGATAGCGTAGCGAAAGATGATGTAAATGACGGAATGTTCTATTGTTCAAAGAACGTATAGCGCACTGCCCAACAGATGTGAAAAGCATATCTCCGATTTGGGTGCATACCACCGTAAGCACACGACTTACACCATAGGCAATGATCATAAAAATGACTACAAGGCCAATATTAGTAGTTTTTAAAGCCTCGGGACCATTTGAAACTTTTGAAAGTAAATCCGTTGCAGATTTGTAAAAGATTGGTGCGAGCACTGTAATAATCTTAGAAATTATCAAGACGACTATTGCTAATAAAACTCGACGACGAAGGTCTGGGCGGTTTTTCGGCCAGATGTAGGGCAGCATATTCTTACCTACTAAGATAAGAGAGGATGTTTGAACCTTAGCCAACAAACTGAGTAGTATATTCCTGCTCATTGTTACGTTACAACCTGATGCTTTTATACCGATATTAAAGAATTATTTTCTGCGTGGTAAATAAATATTCTGACACGAATAGATAAGATGAGGATTTCTAATTTTTTTACGATTAGCTCTATATATGAGATTAAAGGCCTCTCCTTTGCGATATAGCTGGCGTGCAATTTCCCATAACGTATCTCCAGTTTGTATGGTGTACATGCGACCTGCTTTAGGTCTGCTTCTAGATGAATTCTTGCATGAATTCCACGTTTTTTTTGTCTGGCGACGACTGCTTTTTACCCTAGGGCTTTCAATACGAACAGTGAGTTCAGACCTGGGTTGGGATACCAAGGTCTTGTAAGCACGTGTCACTCCTTCTCTGGAAGAAAGTGGTATGTGAGTGGACTGTTGTTTCAAAGGTAGATGAATGTCTTCCGTTTTAACCATTTTTTGTTTGTACGATATTAAAAACTTTGTTTTAGATACAACAGGTGTTTTCCGAGTGTTTACGTCGAATGCAGTATATTTGCTGTAGTTATAAATTTCTGGATCTAAATGCTTCAAGCCTTTCGGAGTGCCGCTAGCACCTTGACCTTTGTCCATCTGCATAATGTTGACTTCAGGTAGTTTAGAGTTTATTGGGAACATTAATACTGGTGTTTTTAATACGTCTGCAGTATCTGCCGTTAATAATCGATTTTTTTCAAAAGCACCGTTGTTATAAGTTTGTTTTAATTTGGAGCTATCCGCATTGAGAGTTTTATAGATACTGGGAATAATGTTGTAGTAGATTAGTTGTACTAAGTTAGATTTGTAATTTGTAGTTCCAATTGCAGGTGAGACGCTTTTTTGAAAAGTAGCATAATCATTGGATTTAAATGATTTCTTAATACCTGAGGTGGCTGGTATTCTTTTATGTTCAATATTTTTAGAAGAGTGAAGAAGTTCAATGCGCTTATCTGATTTGGCGGGTATGGTTTGAGCATTTTCAGGGGTTGAGTTTGCACCATAAGATTTCTTAGCCACTTCATTGGACTGGATGCTATGATTAAAACTCTGAGGTGATATGTGATCGTTATTTTCACTCAAATTGGCCGATTTATCCAGGATTGATCTAGTTGCAGTTTCTGGCTCGGATGGATATAACAATCTCGGAAGAATTTCACCGACATACTTATCCATAGAAGTATCAAACCATTCTAACAACGTATAAATTATACTGCTAATATTCGACGACTTAATCATGAACCCATATGATCCCGTTGCTTGTGCATACTTCGTTATTTGTGAAGGTAACACTACGCTCAGTTTTAGGGGATAGTTTAGGATAGTTTTTTGGTTGTGCGTGTTGATTGATTCAACAGCTCTAACGAATTCATGACTAATCATTCCTGAGACTTGCAAAATGGTCTGCGTAACAATGGCAGTTTTCTCACAGTGCTTATGTGATACCTGCTTTAAATACCTACGATCAGATTCGAAAATACGTCCCCTTAGATAAACATTACTTATTGTCTGAAGCTTTTCATTTGTAGTAAGTATTTTGATCCAAAGTGGCCAGATGTCCATAAATTCGGCGTAGATATTGGGACTTGAAGTAAATGCTAACGAAATGATTTGAGTCTCGGTTTCTATAATTGATTTAATGCTATCAAAAGTGCTGCGTTTTCCATTTACCAAGATTAAAGGACTATTAGTACGAATTAAATTGTCAAGATACATGTAGGGTGTGTTAGAAGTGCATAAATGAGTGTGAGCAAATGCCAAAGTTCGGTTTGCTAATAGTGTAACTAATACCCCTACACAGGCCAATACCATAATGGCTCGCATGTCACTTACCCCCAAAAAGTATCCGGCGCTTTTGTAACGTTAAATACATGCGATTTATAGTCTTAGAATAAGTTACTTTTACCTATGTTTAATACTTAAAGTAAGATTTGTATCCTATGGTAGGAAGCTTATTTTCTTAAAATCTTGTGGGCAAAACTGTAAAAGCGTTTAAACTTTCACACTGATATGCTATGAACTATTAAGCTTAGGTAACATGCTAAAGTTAGTTAGATGCGTGTCGAAGACACAATTTACAAATTTCTATTTACACTGATTCTACTTAATTTGTATGTTATTATAAACTAGCATGTAAGCTAGATATAATTTTTAGTTAGTTTAGAGTACCTAATAATAATTAACAGTAGTTTGAAGATGAAAATTTAATGGCTAATAACATACTTCGTTTATCATGCTTTCTGAGGTCAATATAAAGCGATTTATGTAAATAAAAGCATTATCTTTAGAAAAGCACATATTTAGACTCTAAATTAGAGTATGTTATGACATCTTCTGTAGAAAATAGTTAGACTTACACTTTCTTATACTTTATTTCTGGACAAAAGCTTCAGTATTAGATTTTAGACGTTGCGATTTTAATAATACGAATTAATACGAAATGACAGCACTAAGCAGGTGACCTAGGCTGAGATTAGGTCAGTATCCAAAATTGGCTGTACCTGCGAAAATCTAGAAGCATAGAGCCCGTGTTTGTTCTTTTGGGTGCGTGTATTTACAGTTATGACGGTTCATCTAATATGTAGCAAAGATGTTTGTAGTTCATTGATATAGTTAATTCGGCTAGGTGTGTGAGCTTTTATTATGTCCTTTTAACAAAAGTTCGTAAAAGTTAGTAATAAATATATGTCGCATTCAATATACAACCATTAATTTGTTAACAATCCTTATTTTAAGATTTTGTTTGAGTTGTTAGATTACTAAGTTTCAATTTGAATTACGGCTCAACAACAGAACTGCAAAATTTGGGGACAAGGTTCAGTCTTTAACTGTCGTGCTACAACATTAGAGCCTGGTTAATCGGTATCGTCTATCAACCTACCAATATTAACGAAGAGTGACCTCAATTGTCAAAGTCCATGGTTTAAGGAAAGGTGAAGAGGAGATGGCATTTCGCATACCAGTGACAATCATTACTGGCTTGTTAGGGGTTGGAAAGACCACATTAATTAGTAGTTTGTTAACGAAGAAAAATGATAAAAAAATTGCCCTAATCGTTAACGAATTTGGAAGCGTTGGGGTCGATGGAGCTATACTTGCTAACAATTGTCGAGAGGACATAATTGAACTTACAGATGGTTGTATTTGTTGTACGGTCTCGGATGAGTTTATACCATCAATGGAGATGCTTTTAGAACGCGAACCGTCACCCGATCACATCATCATTGAAACATCTGGGATCGCCTTGCCACAGCCTTTACTTCAAGCTTTTAAGTGGCCTCCAATGCAATCACGTATTGCTTTAAACGTTGTCATAGCAGTTGTTGATTTATTGGCGATTTCAGACGGGTTCAGTGCTGAAGCTAACACACCAATTTTAACAGGTGAAAATGTCGAGCACCATACTACGCTCCTTAATATTTTCGACGATCAATTATCTTGCGCAGATCTTATAGTGTTAAACAAACGTGATCTAATTCTTAACAGTAAGTTCCAAGGAGTAAACCAGTATATAGATAGAAAAAAACGCCACGGCGCCAAGGTTGTTAGCGCCATTCAGGGCAATATTCCCTTGGAATTGATTGTTGGTCAGGAAGCACACTTTAGAAGTAACGATTCGATTAGCCACACACACTATATTGATCATGATAAAGGATCTCATGGTCATGATGCTTATGAGACGTTTGCTATTAATATTCGGCCTGCCAAAAGCTCGCATGAAATGAAGCGAATAGTTTCGAAAGTAGCTAAAAATAATAAGGTTTTGCGTATCAAGGGATTTGCTGTGATTACAGATAAGCCGATGCGTCTGACAGTACAAGCTGTAGGGCCGCGCGTTCAAGTTTATTTTGATCGCCGCTGGAACCAAAATGAACAACCACAAGGCTGCTTGGTGGTTATTGGTCTAAAAGGACTTGATAAAGAGAAAATTGCAAGTGAATTGGCTGGTGTTCCTGTATAATGGAAAAAACGCAAATAATTACAATTATAGATTCGCGACAGATTGTTGTATTAAGAGAACGTACATTGTGCTAATTGTTCAGAGAATCAAAGACATCGCGAATAGTCTATTTATTACGTAACAGAAAGTAATAGCAGTTATAAGGACACTTTTTAAGCCTATAGCTACCATTCATCCATTTTTTGAGGAGTTGGCAGTTACAGCATAGTAGTGTACATTGCAATTGCTATCGTACTCTTTCCTTGAGGTGTTGCTGATGTAACTATCAATAATATAATTTTAGATATATATTTGACTGCAGGTTAGTGAGGTCGGGATTATATTTTTTATTTTCAAGTTTGTGCTGAGTTAAGATTATAGAATAAAGCCGATAAACATAAAATTCAGAGGTACAAACCTAGCGAGAATTATTGACAGATTTGACATACTGAATGTCTCCAGTTCATGGAGCGAAATGAACGAAACGACTTAAGTTCGCTTTATGGTCAAATCGCTCAGATCGGGGAGGATGGTGACTTGCATTTGCTTGTTGCAAAAACGGGTGTTATTGATGATGGCAGTGAAGCTCGAGATCTGCAGCAATCACAGGCAGACGTTGTGGTTCTTTCGGCTGCTGATACAGAATTAGCATTGCTAGCCGCAGCGCACAGTGCTCGACAACAAGCTGGTGAGACTTTAAATATACGTCTTGCTAACATTATACATCTTAAGCATCATCTTTCTGTTGACCTTTACATCGAAAAGACACTTTCACGTGCGAAATTGGTAATAGTGCGGCTTCTTGGTGGTAAGGGATATTGGCCTTATGGAATTGAGCGTTTAGCCGAACTAGCAACCACTGGTACTTTTGAATTAGCTGTGTTACCTGGTGATGATAAGCCAGATGCTTCCCTTGCAGGATTATCAACGGTACCAGAGGATATATGTTATGCATTTTGGCAGTTGCTATCTGAAGGTGGCTCACACAATGCTGAACTATTCCTTAAAGGAATAGCTCAGCATCTTGCAGGCGACGATAATATACCAGCTCCTCGACCGGTTTTACGTGCGGGTATATATAAGCATGCAACAACCATCGTTGCTTCAGATGCGCCTACTGTGTGCATCGTTTTTTATCGAGCATTAATGCAATCTGGCGATCTAGCAAGTGTCGACCGACTTATTCATGATCTCACGAATGAAGGTCTAAAACCTTTAGCCTTATATACTGTCAGTTTACGAGATCCCGTCTGTTCTGAAACGGTACGCCGACTGTTACGTGATGCCAGTCCGTCAGTCATTTTAAATACAACCGCCTTTGCTACATCTAAGCCGGGTCAGCTTGCTGCCGGAGGTTTGCTTGCCGAATTGGGTGTGCCGGTATTACAAGTTGTTTTGTCGAGTGGATCAAAATCAGCCTGGCATTGCGGTACAAATGGTCTTTCCGCTCGAGATATTGCGATGCATGTTGCGCTGCCCGAAATTGATGGGCGTCTATTGACGCGTGCAATTTCATTTAAGGCTGATTCGCGCTACGATGTTAATACCGAGTATGCAATAGTTCGCTCTGTTGCAGTGCCAGACCGTGTTGCTCACGTTGTAAAGCAAGTAAAATCTTGGTGTACATTACAGCGCACACCTCGAAGCAAAAGAAAAATTGCTCTTATTTTAGCAAATTATCCGAATCGTGATGCACGTTT
>JABSQE010000073.1 GCA_013214245.1 Hyphomicrobiaceae bacterium | reverse complement strand
GTCGGGGCTGGAACATCTAGTATGAACCAGTATTTGCGAGTCACATAAATCTCTGAGAGAATCTATTAAGGATGATATTAAATGCGTTTTGCCCCTCAGTTTTTAGATGAAATCAAAGCCCGCATACCCGTCAGCAGAATAGTGGGACGTAAGGTTTTACTTAAAAAGAAGGGGCATGAATTCTGGGGGTTGTCTCCATTTAAAACAGAAAAGACTCCATCATTTTCGGTGAACGATATTAAAGGTTTTTATCATTGTTTTGCAACTCAGGAACATGGTGATATCTTTACTTTCTTAATCAAAACTGAAGGTCTTTCGTTCTTGGAGGCTGTAGAAAGACTAGCTTTGGAAGCCGGGGTCAAGCTTTTCAACGGTCTGTATAATTCGGAAGCTGACCGAGAATGCGAGTACAGACGATTAGCTTTGCTAATGACTGAAGCAGCTAATTTTTTTAAAAAGCAGCTTTATACAGAATTTGGAGGTCAGGCGCGAGACTATCTTGCTAAACGTCAGCTTGACGACGATGTGATATCTAAATTTGAGCTCGGTTACGCTCCCAATGATCGTTACAAACTCAAAACGCATCTAAGCAATAAAGGTTTTAGTGAGTTCGACATGATTCGGTCTGGTATGCTTGTCGGTGGTTCTGACATCCGCCAATCATACGATCGCTTTCGCAATCGAGTAATATTTCCTATTCACGACTTTAAAGGGCAGGTCGTCGCCTTCGGCGGACGAGCATTACGGGCGGAGGATCCTGCTAAGTACCTCAACTCACCAGAGACACCATTGTTTCGTAAGAGACATTTGTTATATAACGCTCATCGTGCTAGAGAATCAGCATTTCGAAAGCATGAACTTATTACTGTTGAGGGTTACATGGATGTGATAGCTCTCTCGCGTGTTAATATATTACAGACGGTGGCTCCATTAGGAACATCACTTACAAAGGAGCAACTACAATTGATGTGGCGTATTGCGCCTGAGCCTATTATGTGTTTTGACGGAGATCAGGCTGGCCATAGAGCAGCTTATCGCGCTCTAGATGTTGCATTGCCTATTCTGAAACCCGGACGCAGCCTACGTTTTATCTTTCTCAGTGATGGTCTTGATCCCGATGATGTTATTCGTCAGCGAGGAGTTGAAACTATGCGTTCATTGATCGATCTAGCAAAGCCTCTAGAAGAGGTGCTGTGGCAGCGTGAATGGGAAGCTGACATATGGTCAACTCCAGAGCGCAAAGCAGCGCTTGACGCTCGCTTTAACATTTTAATAGAGCAAATAGCAGATACTGGTGTGAAATCTCATTATCGCTGGGCAATAAAGCAGAGATTGCATGATGCTTGGCGTTTTAATTCATTTTCAAAACCTCAAAAAAAAGTGTCTTTTGGATATGAGCATACGCCTCAAAGGTCTACTTATGCGAGTAAACGTAGATCTCGAGAGATTCAAAACAGCATCTTTGAACTACCAGAACGAGCAAAAAGTTTAGAGGGTAATTCTTTAGTTACCGGGCACGGACAGAACTATAAACGTGAGGCTTCATTGATACGTGCATTGATTAACCATCCCTGGCTACTTTTTGATTTTGCTGAAACGATTGCTGAGTTGAAGTTTTTTGCTCCAAGGCACCAGCGATTATGTGATTGCTTATTATCGTTATTAACAGACGAAGTAGAGCTTGATACACCAATAATAATTAAGCATTTAAGCGAGTCATGTCTCGAAAAAGATTTAGAAAGTGTCATGTGTTCCGTAGATCACAATTGCGATCGCTTTGCAGAGTTTGGAGCTTCTAAGAGTGTGGTGACGGATGGATGGAAGGCAGAGCTTGTTGCACACAAATTACGAATGCTGCGCAGCCAAATTGAAAATGCCGAACAGGAAAGTCTCATCTTGTGTGATGAGAACGTATACCAGAGAATTTTAGAGTTGAAAAAACTTGAAATAGCTACGAAATTAGAGGTATCTGAGTTTGAACGGTGACTTTTTTCCAAAGATAATATAAAATTATGGTGGTGAATGTACTGTATGATTTTTTCTTTAGTTTAAGAGAATATGATATTAAGCCTAAGTGGTAGCAGTCTTGGGGATGCATTAAATTAGTTTTGATTTTTTGAAACTTCGTTTGTTGTCTTAGGCTTGAGTGATACATGCATCGCATAACAGTTGAAGTAAATATAATACTTTAAATTCCATCACAATTAAAATTTAAACACTGATTTTCCCATATTTAAATTTTATCTAATGAAAGTGCTTTCGATCTGAGTAGTAAATGACTGTTTTCATTAAAAAATTTAGTTCCCTACCTTGCTAAGGAGCACGTTAACGTGACGTAATACTTTTTGATGGATTATTATCAAAACATGACAATAACAGAGATCACTTTAAAGCTAAGATCGTGGTTGTTTTCTGCGGCATTAACTAGAAATAGCTATTAGTTTACTAAGCATGTCGCGTGGGCTCTCTATATACCTATCGTTTCATGGTTAGGACATAATTCCTGCGATTGACTATTCCAATCACTCTACACATTGAATTCAAAAATTTTTAGAGAGCTCTAAAATATGCAGCAGAAAGTGGAAATACAGGTTAGCAAAAAAAAAGAAATGCACGAGCGCGATGCTCCGCTTCTTGATTTGTCCGACAGTTCTGTAAAACGCATGATAAAAACTGCCAAGGCCCGTGGATTTGTCACTTATGACGATCTTAACTCGGTTATGCCTTCAGAGGAAGTGTCTTCAGAACAGATAGAAGATATAATGTCAATGCTTTCAGAGATGGGTATTTCAGTTGTCGAGAATGAAGAAGACGTTGAGGAGCATGAGGAAAACGAAGATAGCCGAGCATTAACGACACAGAATTTACCAACAAAATATGAAACAAAATCTGAAATTGCAGATCGTACTGATGACCCGGTACGTATGTACCTGCGTGAAATGGGCAGTGTTGAATTGCTGTCACGTGAGGGTGAAATTGCAATTGCTAAACGCATTGAGGCTGGTCATGAAGCTATGATAGCCGGTCTTTGCGAAAGTCCTTTGACATTCCAGGCTATAATCATTTGGCGTGATGAATTGAATGAAGGTCGGATTCTTCTACGTGATATCATAGATCTAGAGGCAACTTACGAAGGACCGGAAGCGAAAGAGGTTAGCGATGTTCCCTCAGAAATTTCTAACTCGAGTTATGTACCAGACAATCTATCCGGTACAGATGATGAAGATAATCAAGATGAAGATGATGATTTCGAAAACGCCCTATCTCTCACAGCTATGGAAGCTGAACTAAAACCCAAAGTGCTTGAAACATTTGACTCAATTGCTAGTAATTACGAAAACCTGCGCAAGCAACAGGATAAAAAGCTTGTGCTTCAACTTTCAGGAGAGATGGGCAGTCGCAAACAAGAGGAGGTCTACAATGAGTTGCGTAATACCATTATTCGTGATGTAAAAAGCCTATCTTTAAACAACAATCGTATTGAAAGTCTAGTAGAGCAGCTTTATGCAATTAATAAGCGTCTCGTTCAGCTTGAAGGTAAATTAATGCGTTTAGCAGATAATTATGCTATTCCTCGTACCGAATTTATCTCCGAATATTATGGTAATGAACTTGATCAAACGTGGCTCAATAAAGTAGTTAGTCGGAATAGAAAGTGGCTCCAAATGATTGACCAAGCACGTGATCGCTTGGAAGTTTTACGTGATAACATTCACGAACTTGCAAGTGAGACGGGATTGGAAATTTCTGAATTTCGTCGTATTGTTCGTGCTGTTCAAAAAGGAGAGCGTGAAGCGCGCCAGGCAAAGAAAGAGATGGTCGAGGCTAATCTCCGTCTTGTAATTTCTATCGCCAAGAAATACACAAATCGTGGTTTGCAATTTCTGGATCTCATCCAAGAAGGCAATATTGGCCTGATGAAGGCGGTTGATAAGTTTGAGTACAGGCGCGGCTATAAATTTTCTACATATGCTACATGGTGGATACGTCAAGCCATTACTCGGTCAATAGCTGATCAAGCTCGGACGATTCGCATTCCTGTGCACATGATTGAAACTATAAATAAGATTGTTCGTACCTCCCGGCAGATGCTACACGAAATTGGTCGTGAGCCAACCCCTGAAGAATTAGCTGAAAAACTATCTATGCCACTGGAGAAAGTCCGGAAAGTACTAAAAATTGCCAAGGAGCCTATATCACTTGAGACCCCAATAGGTGATGAAGAAGATTCACATCTAGGCGATTTTATCGAAGACAAAAATGCAATTTTACCAATTGATGCTGCAATCCAAGCTAATTTGCGAGAGACAACAACACGCGTTCTAGCATCTTTAACGCCACGTGAGGAACGAGTTCTACGTATGCGCTTCGGAATTGGTATGAATACTGATCATACTTTGGAAGAGGTTGGTCAACAATTTTCAGTAACACGTGAACGAATTCGCCAAATTGAAGCTAAAGCGCTACGGAAGTTGAAACATCCTAGCCGTTCACGAAAACTACGTAGTTTTTTGGACAGCTAAAGTCACCAAATTGTTCGTAGTACTTTTGCACATTATTACTAACCTATAAAAATAAATGGTTTCCAAGACATACTACGGTGTTCACTCAAACTTGTCTACTGACCACATCAAGTACTTATGGATGGTATGAAATTAACCTTAGCCTTTTTCTCGAAGCTAACATTCCTGATTATTTTACCAGAAGCTAAAAGAATTGCAACTGTTTGCACAATCCAATTACTTTTTGAAACAGAGAATGGATATTACGCATTAAAAGAAAATCTGATACAATAATGTGATACAATAATTGTCGGTGCTCTTTTAAAAGTCGGTTAAATTTTTGTGATCACAACTTTCTTGAACAAATGAAAAAGTCTTAGCTAGATATTAATGTGGTGAAATGTACCTTCCTGGACAAATTAAGCTCTTCCGTCGAGGGCTTGGTGATTTAGGAATGTTATATTCTAAACGTTGGCTCCCATCGTTAAAGGGTTCGCATTTGGCAGGACACAGTATTTACGTAAAGAAGCAATCAATGTTCGATTTATTACTGTCAATTAAATCATTAATCGTTTACACTTATATGATGTCTTAGAAATTAATTTTGTGTATAAGGCTAACTTCTCTAGCAAAAACTTTTTTTATCTACCACGCTGATAATTATATATTCCTATTACTAACACTTAGTTTCTAGGGTGTGGTCGCAGGTAAACCTAACGTATAATTAAGGTAGTTGGAATTAATATGCGATAACAACCTTACAGCTATATAGTCAAGCTTTCTGAGGTCTAACTATAATCCTGACTTAAAGGGGACCACAAGCTATTATCTAAAACGAATATCATAGATGGCTTTTTTGTTTCGTAATTAATTTCCCAATTGAGTATTATTTGTACGTCTTTTTCATCAGGTATGAAATTTGGGGTTGACACGCTAGAATTCGCTAAATGTGAAGGTTGCGATTTGAGCGTTATACATGTGTTACCATCTAGTTGATTAGAAGCTTCATTGGCGAGACTCGAGACGATCTCCTTTTTACCCTATTAAAAGTACTCTGCACAGTAAGCATATGCGAAACCTTTTTAAACCAAACCTAAGACCTCTTAATCCGCACTTCTCGTCCGGTCCATGCATTAAGCGTCCTGGGTGGACTGTAAACGTGTTAGAGAAAGCTCATCTGGGCCGTTCACATAGGGCCCTTGAGGTCAAAGCGCGCCTGAGCCTTGCTATTGAAAAGACAAGGACGCTACTTGGGCTTCCTGAGGATTATGTTTGTGGAATAGTACCGGCTTCGGATACTGGTGCGTTTGAGATGGCAATGTGGTGCATGTTAGGTGCTCGCGCCGTCGACATCTTGGCGTGGGAGAGTTTTGGCTTAGGGTGGGCGTTAGATGTAAAGCAGCAACTGAAATTGGAAGATTGCCGTGTTTTGAAAGCGAACTATGGCGAATTACCAGATCTTACAAAAGTTGATTTTAGCCGCGACGTACTTTTTACTTCAAATGGAACAACCTCAGGAGTACGTATTCCAAATTACGAGTGGATCCCAATAAAGCGCGAGGGTTTGACATTTGCCGATGCTACCTCTGCAGCTTTTGCCCAGCCTATCGATTGGTTGAAAGTTGATATTCTTACATTTTCTTGGCAAAAGGTACTAGGCGGTGAGGCGGCTCACGGCATGCTCATACTGTCGCCACGTGCAGTCAAAAGGCTTGAAACATTTTCGCCACCACGACCGTTGCCTAAAATTTTTCGTCTTACGGAGAAAGCTGAACTGGTGCGGGGTATTTTTTCTGGCGAAACCATCAATACACCATCGTTGTTATGTGTGGAAGATTATCTTGATGCACTTACATGGGCTGAAAGGGTTGGCGGGGTCAAAGTGCTCATAAGGCAGGCAGACCTTAATGCTAATATATTGCATAAATGGGTAGAGCATACGCCTTGGATTTCTAACTTAGCGGTGGAACCAGCCACTCGGTCAAATACGTCAGTATGTTTGAAAATAGTCGATCCAACCATTGTTGGCTTGTCAGAAATGAGACAGATAGCTTTTATTAATACAATAGTTAGTATGCTTGAGATAGAAAAAGTAGCCTACGATATTAAAGCCCATCGCGATGCGCCACCTGGGTTTAGGATTTGGACAGGCCCTACCGTTAGCACTGCAGACCTCAAAGCCTTAGTATATTGGCTTGATTGGGCGTATAACAGTTGCAAACTTTTACAAAGTTAACCTGCTAATTAAAATAAGTAAACTATAATTATAGATAGAGTAGCTTAGTCATATTCTATGATCCTATTAGAAATTATCAAGTGATGAGGTATATTAACTATCTGGTGCCCACAATGCTGCGTTCCGGATGGGAACAGTATGAGCATGGTTGATTTGAGTTTAATAAGACCTTTAAGTCATACTAACTGCGTTAGATCGTAGAAATTATGCGCTAAGCTGTAGCGATTGTTTTATATAGCTGGCTACTTTAATTCCTTTGTCAAGAATAACATTATCATCACACTTCAGGGTAGTGAAAGCATATCATTTAAGCTAAAGTTGCTAGTTTTTGAGCTATGCTAATTACATTATTATAACAACATAAGTAGAAATGCACTCAAGGTACTCATTAATTGCTGTGATCAATCTGAAATGTATTCCATGTATGACTAAGTAATTGATATAGAATTTAGTGATGAATAAGTCTTAATTTGTCAAGAGCACTTTCTTTATCCTTACAACATCTACTATAAACGGTACTGCTGAGTATTTAAGATGATGTGCGACGATTGTAACTTACAAAAAGTTTAAGATTACATTGTATAACGTTGATAACAACATTATTCAAATCAAGCGTAGAAAGCGTTGTATCCTGGAGTTGAAGTGTCAAACTTGATTTGCCTACAACCAAGCTACTGCCTGACTATTTTTTGAAAAAGATATTATCTGGGACCACCCTAGTGAACTGATAACAAAGAGCATGCCATTAGTAACATCCGATAATTTTATTTTAGCCATGCTGAAGTAAAATTTATGCTAATTTAGTGCTGTAAACTGCCATACTGTGATCAGAAATAATATTCTTGGAGCATTTAGATTGTAACTTTATGGTACTCCACAACTGGAACTAGTTAAAAGCTAACGTTTTATCTAAACACATTACCATTTCCCTTAAAGCTATTGGGAGGATTCTTTTATAGAAAACTATATAGAACTCTAAAAATAATTTTTTCAGAAACAAGGTAACTTATTTAAGAAATGCACAGCAGAAGCAAAATCTACAGAAATAATGAGTTAAGAGCTCTGGCTGCTTTGTCGATATATATAGCTGTATTGCCGATTGCTGTTAGGTCTAGCACAAGCTTTAAAGATCCTTATGATGCAATGCAACAAGGAGTATCGTTGTATCGTTCTGGCGACTTTCAAATTGCCATTCCTGCTTTTGAGTATGCAATTAAACATGACATATTTCCTGCGCGGTATTATCTAGCACTTATATATTCAAGTAATTCTAGTACAACTACTAATCATTCAAAAGCGTTCCATTTATTTCATAAGTTCGTAAAAGATCACGCAGACACTGATCCTGCTGACTATCGGAAGGCTCCGACTGTTGGACGGGCTATGACACGTTTTGCACGATACATACGTGATGGTCTTCCCGAAATTGGGCTTCGAGCGGATGTGGTACGAGCTGCAGAATATTTCCATCACTCAGCTACTTTTTTTAATGACGAAGATGCACAATTTGAACTTGCTAAGTTACAGTTAACTGATGACGGCGTTCACCAGTCAAAACATTATGCACTGTACTGGTTTAGCGTATTGGCGCAGAAAGGGCACGCAAGTGCTCAAGCATTCCTTGCAGATTTGAATTGGCGTGGTGTATATATGAAGCGAAACCCAACTCGAGCTCTAATTTTGATTGAATTGGCAATTGAAAATGCTGCACAAGAGGATAGGTTGTGGATTGAAGATATTTATCAAAATATATTTTGCGGAGCAGCTGAGGAAACTAAAACCAAGGTTGGTGAGATGGTAGCTGTGTGGCGCGCAAAATTTAGTCGTGTAATACAGCAAGAGCAGTTAGACATTCCAAGCTTACTGAACTTTGAGCCTAAGAGGACTTGTGCTGATGGTCGTTCAGTACACCAGCTTTCTACTAGAGAAAGTATTTTGACTAACAACACAAAAACTAAAGATTTACAAGTAATTCATCAAACTAATGTTCATCCAAAATATGATACGATTGATGGTGGATATCATAATTCGAATGAGCAAACACTTTCTGAGTAGTTATTATTACTTTAGTTTCCTATCCTAAGATGTAATTTATGTAGCTGGTAGATATAAGCTTGACGTTCAAGTGGGTTTTAATTTACTCTTATCTGAATAATAAACATTGTAGGTTTTTAGCATTTCGTTATATAATATTAATTGAAAATAAAAGTTTATCATTTGCATAAATGCAACATTGCTTTTTATTATAATATAATTTAGGGGCAGTTAATATTGCGAATTAAAATTAGAGACGTGTAAGATTTTATAAGGAAATAAAGCTTTACATATTTTTGAAATATGTTCTAAGCATTGCGCACGATGCTCTTATGGGCAATAATTTAGGTTTGTTCGTCAATTAATAGTTAGATAAAATGTTGATGTCTGTTTTAGGGCTTAATTATTCATATTAAAATTACTAGCAGAAGATTTTTTTGATGGTTTGAATACTGTCTAATAAATACAACTACAGAACAAAAATAGCTGTTCCAGAGCAAGCAGATTTTTTTGTATATTATGCTTAATATTAGGAGTTTAATCTCATGCGCCTAATAAAAAAGAGTTTTTCTCCTCTAATTAATTGCCTGCACATGTATCAATAACAGTTTACTTTCTGCTTAGCTATCAGTACGTAGTATATTTTTCGTTTATAGAACTATTAGCAGGGTGTAATTCGGGCTTTCGTTGTGCTTCTAGAACACATAATAATGTACTTGCTGAGCTCAATTAGCGTGTGTTTGGTCAGTATGCATTTTAATCTCGTATTTTGTAGGATCGTGCACGTAGCACTGTAAAGGCTTATGAATTGTGGTTATGTATCGTTAACCTAGAAAAAAACCTTGCACGTAATACACGGCGAGGTATCCATGCTAAATGCCGTATTTTCTTGAGTAAAATGTAATCATGACTTGACTACAATCGAGCAATACTCAGCTCTTTTAAGCTGTGGGCTTGGTACCATAGAATCTTACCTATGCACACCAAACTGAAATAAGAGCTGCAAAGCTTGAAAAAACACTAAAACCTCCACACTAGTTCAGGGATGTAAAACTACCCTACATATTAATGCCATCTTTTTTTGTTATTTTCATATCAGCATTTTTATTACGTTTTCTTTACAAGTTGTGAAAACATTCTATTGTTATGCAATAATATACAGACCTCTTCATAGGGACTTTTAATACCTTTTTGTTCGAGTTTTACAACATACAAAATTAGAGACGATTATATAAATTTTGTAATTTTAACACATTATAGGTCACAAAACAGTAACTTCTCTACTTTATAACCTATTATTGTAGACACACGTAATGTGGCTGTATGTAAAATTTAAACCTACCTATTATTTCGATTGTCTACCTCTGGCAAATCAAAGGATTTTTGCTGGTGCGCTTTAACAGAGCTCTTCTGTGCACAGACCTTATCTACTTCATAGCCTATCTGAGTGCTTAGAACTCGCACCGATTAATATACGCGTTATTAGTAGTAAAACTAACTGAGCACTAGAGTAAGAAAAAGTTCAGAGACATAGTGATCGCTTTGCAATCAAATACTATTTGAGGGGGAGATCGGGTGCTGACGTGAAAGGTACTGTTAACCCTTGTTTTTTAGCTATAAGTGCATGTTTTAAAGCCCAAGAAACAGAAGGAAAAGCCAGTTTTTGCCAGGGTAGCATATCACACGAGAAAAGCTTAACTTCTATGCTTTCAGGGCCCGGGGCATAGTTATCTTCAAGCAATGTGGCTAAATAAATAATTTGTACTTGTGATAAATGTGCTAAACTATATAGAGCAAGTAGACTGTTTATAGTGATGGTAGCACAAGCTTCCTCCTGAGCTTCGCGTTGTGCTCCTTCCGCTAGCGTTTCGCCTAATTCGAGGTATCCCGCCGGTAAAGTCCAAAGTCCTCTACTGGGCTCTATAGAGCGTCGACACATCATAATGTGATCAGCATAAAACACAACTGACCCCACAATAATCTTTGGGTTTTTGTAGTTGATATAGCCACATGAATTGCATACCTCGCGATCATGCGAGTCTTCGTCTGGTCGGGTAATTATAAAATTTTTGTTTTTTTTTGTCATGACTGGCTAATAAAGCTCCTCAAGACATTGTACGAGAGAAGACATAATTTACAGATCAAGTAGCGTTATAAATTTGAAAACTAGTTGATATTACACGGGTTAGTAGTTTTGAAGTCTGAGCTGGAGATATGGACAGATGATTCATTTTTCTATATTAACACTGAAATATTTGGCAATGCCGTTACGGAGCTTTGTTACAGAACTACATGATGTTGGCATAAAAGTGAGCTACAGAACAATTGCGTATGAGAAGGGCGCGTGCACAACATTTGAGTTAGATTAGGGTATAGTAATTAGGATTTTTTGACAAAAGGTATAATCCTAACCGTAGACGATTTTCGAAATTACTATTAGGCCAAACTAAATTAAAGCAAAATGTTCAATTACTGATTTCATATTAAATATTAGTTTCTAATTAAGTAAATGTTACATTATGGATCTTATATTAATTTGTCAGAAAAGGAAATAACACTTTTATGAATAGTTGTCGTCTTATCATTATACTAGGTGATCAGCTTTCTGTAGGTATTTCGGCGTTAAGCTATGCTGATAAATGCTGCGATGTGATTTTCATGGCTGAAGTCAGTGAAGAGGTCACCCATGTTCGGTACCATAAGAAGAAAATTGCCTTCATATTTTCGGCTATGCGTCATTTTTCTAACCAACTTATTGAGAGTGGTTGGCGTGTTCACTACGTACCTTTGGATGATTTACATAACACCGGTAGCCTCACCGGTGAGCTAGAACGTGCAATAGAAAGATATCAACCTTCAGGTGTAATTGTAACGGAACCTGGTGAATGGCGGTTGTTATTTAAAATGCGGAGCTGGGTAAAAAATCTCCGTTGTCCTATTAAAATTGTATCTGACACGCGCTTTCTTGTCTCGCATGATGAATTCAAAACTTGGGCATTAGGGCGCAAGCAACTTCGAATGGAATATTTTTACCGAGAGATGCGTAAAAAAACTGGTCTGCTGATGGATGGGAAACAACCTATAGCAGGTAGATGGAATTTTGATAATCAAAATCGTAAGTCTTTTGGAAATGGTTTGATACTCCCTAAGCTGCTGCGTTTTGAGCCTGATACTGTTACAAAGAATGTATTGAATTTAGTTGCTAGACGGTTTTCAGATCACTTTGGTGATCTGAACCCATTTTATTTTGCAGTGACCAAGCGTGATGCGGAACGAGCTCTAGAACATTTTATAACTAAGTGTTTGCCTTATTTTGGTGATTATCAAGATGCTATGCTTAAAGGCGAAAGCTTTCTTTATCACTCGGTGCTATCTCACTACATGAATTGTGGCCTGCTTGAGCCGCTTGAATTATGCCAGCGTGCCGCTCATGCCTATGATATTGGGTGCGCACCTATCAATGCTGTAGAGGGATTCATACGTCAGATCATCGGTTGGCGTGAATTCGTGCGCGGTATATACTGGCTCAAAATGCCGGAATATAGGGATCAGAATTTTCTTGCGACTGAACGTCCATTACCAGAGTTTTACTGGACTGGTAATACAAGCATGTGCTGCCTTAGAGAAGCTATAAACCAGACAAAAGAAGAGGCTTACGCGCACCACATTCAGCGCTTAATGGTGACAGGTAACTTTGCTTTGTTATCAGGTATTTCAACTCAAGAAGTGCATGAGTGGTATCTAGCAGTTTATGCTGATGCTTATGAGTGGGTTGAACTTCCTAACGTTATTGGTATGAGTCTATTTGCTGATGGTGGCTTGTTTGCTTCTAAGCCTTATGCAGCTAGCGGTAGTTACATTAATAAAATGTCCAACTACTGCTCTTCCTGCAAATATGATGTTAGCCAAAAAATTGGTGCTAAGGCGTGTCCTTTTAACTATCTATATTGGAATTTCCTAGCTAGTAATGAGAAAAAGCTGAGAACAAACCCAAGGCTCAGAAACTCGTATGCAACTTGGAGGCGCATGGCAGATGATTCAAAGAAAGCATATCTGAAGTCTGCAGAAAGCTTTTTGACGAAGCTTAGGTAGTTTAATATGGCAGAACTAGCATTCTAGAGATACATCTAAGTTACAATAATGAAAAGAACCTACATCTGTAATATTAATCCACTGATATTCATGTGGTTATGGTACAGAAAGTAAAAACGCAGCAGGTTCAAAAATTCTTTTATGTATACAAGCCATCTAAAATATAGCTTAAATGACACAAGACTGCTCGACTGAAAAAATGGATTTTACTTGTTATTAAATTCAGAAAGTTTGGTGGGCAGTGACAGGTTCGAACTGCCGACCCCTACGATGTCAACGTAGTGCTCTACCACTGAGCTAACCGCCCTAATATATGCTATAATATTTCTTATATATCAGTATATATCAAATTTTGAAGACCAATAATGTACAAAATGAAGTTTAGATGAACAGTACACTAAGGTCAATCCTTAGATTAATTATATTTTCTACAAATAGCTGTTAGCAGTTACACTTTGTATCACGATATATACATAAAGTATTACTTGGCACTAATGTAGCTAATAGTTATTGTAGGTATGGGTTTATACACGATCTTTACTTGGATTTCATTTAGTAATAACAATTGCTCCTCCTGGACGCCGCTCTTGCCAACCATATCTTTGTAGTTCTGGATCTAAATGCTGTTCTTCTGGCCAGCCTATGCAAAGGCATCCCATAAATTTCCAAGCGGGATCAACCTGTAGAAGCTGATTCATTTCCTCAACATTGAAAATTGACACCCATCCCATTCCGAGGTTTCGTGCTGAAGCCGAGAGCCACATTAACATAACGGCACAAGCGGTCGAATAGGCTTTAGTCTCAGGAATTGTGCGTGCACCTAAGCCAAAACCTTGTTCAGTTTCAACATCACAGTATACAGCAAATTGCACTGGAGCTTCTTTAAGCCCAGATAACTTTAAATCAGCATATTTTTGAGCTTTACTGCCTGTATATCCTGCTAATGCTCTAGAATTTTCCATTTCGAAGTTGGTTATGATATCATATTTGATTTCTTTTGTTTGTATTCGGATTAATCTTGTCGGCTCCGATAGTCCAACAGAAGGTGCTAATTCTATTGCTGAGATGATTTCCTGGATTAAATTTTCAGGAACTTGTCTTGACTTAAAACGACGTACATCGCGTCGTAGTCGAAGTAATTCATGGAACTGTCTAATAAAATCTTTTTTAGAGTCTTGTTGGCTAGCTAGATGTATAATCTCATTTTTCATATTAGATTCAAGTTTTTCTTTAGTTTGATCAGATGATGACATAAGCTCTACGGTATCGATGATTATATCTGTGGGGTATTTACGTCTTTTTGGTCCCTTAGACATATTATCTCCATAATTGCTGCGCTCTAAAAAAGGAAGAGCTCTAAGAATAGTAATTTTGAGTTGTATTAGTGCAATCAGCAATCTTTTATTTACGTAAAAATAAATTAAGGCATCTAAATGTTGCTTGAATTAATCATTATTAAGGAAGGGATGAATTTTGATAGGATTATGTCAACATTTTACGTTAACATGAAGCTACTCAGTCTTTACACGGTCTATTCCTAATTTGGGAGGTGGTCGACAGCTACATAAAAAAAATCGCATGCCATGTTTAAGGAGTAAATCCTATTGTAAAAGGTGTTTATGTAAAATAATATCTCCTAAATAGCTTGCTGGCAGTGATAACAAAAATAATAACCCAGCGTTCTGTTGTTTTATCTTCCTTACCTTCAGACGAAGTCAACTTTGTCTGTATCTACCCTAAACTACGTTTGGTGGAGGCTTTTTAGATCTTTCCGCGAAGTTATGTTTATGACGTTGAAGAATTTGGTGCAGAAACTTACCAGTAAAACTCTCTTTGGCTGTTGCAATATCTTCTGGCTGACCTTCTGCGATAATATTACCACCACCATCGCCACCTTCTGGGCCAATGTCAATAATCCAATCTGCTGTCTTTATGACTTCAAGGTTGTGTTCTATTACAACAACTGAGTTTCCGGCGTCTACAAGTTCGTGAAGAACCTCTAAGAGTTTAGCAATATCATGAAAATGAAGACCAGTGGTTGGCTCATCTAAAATATAAAGTGTGCGGCCAGTTGCACGTCGAGATAATTCTTTTGCTAATTTGACACGTTGCGCTTCGCCGCCAGAGAGTGTGGTTGCCTGCTGCCCAACTTTAATATAACCGAGACCGACTCGTCGTAAAGTCTCCATTTTATCGGAGATAGCCGGAATGGCTTTGAAGAATAAGCAAGCATCTTCTACCGTCATATTGAGGATATCAGCAATGGATTTGTTGCGAAATTTTATTTCTAAGGTTTCACGATTATAACGCGCACCTCGACAATGATCACAAGTAACATATACATCTGGGAGAAAGTGCATTTCTATTTTGATAACACCATCTCCATGACAAGTTTCGCAACGGCCACCCTTTATGTTGAATGAAAAGCGACCCGGAAGATATCCTCGCGTCTTTGATTCGGGTAAATTAGCGAACCACTCACGAATAGGAGTGAACGCACCGGTATATGTTGCAGGATTAGAACGTGGGGTCCGTCCTATAGGTGACTGATCAATATCAATGACTTTGTCAAGATGTTCAATTCCATTTATACTCTCGAAAAGACTGGGAGTTTCACGAGCATTATTTAAGCGTTGCGCGACTGCTTTATATATTGTGTCTTTCACTAGAGTGGACTTTCCAGATCCAGATACACCAGTAACACATGTGAATAGGCCAAGCGGTATTGAAGCATTTATGCCTTTGAGGTTATTACCACACGCTCCGTAAATAGTAATTTGGCGTTTAGGATCGGGGGTACGGTGAACTTTGGGAACAGCGATGTTGCGCGATCCAGTCAAATATTGCCCTGTAAGACTATCACTAGAAGCCAATATTTCTTTGGGTGTACCTTGCGCGGTAATTTGTCCACCATGAATGCCAGCACCTGGGCCCACATCAATAACATGATCTGCACTAAGAATTGCATCTTCATCGTGTT
>JABSQE010000072.1 GCA_013214245.1 Hyphomicrobiaceae bacterium | reverse complement strand
TCATGTATGGGTAGATGAAACACGCCCTCGCAACCAGGGTTCGTCACTTACGGCATACGAGCTCGGATCTCATGGAGTTCCGTATACCATTATTGTAGATAGTGCGGGTGGCCATCTTATGCAACGCGGTTTTGTAGACCTTTGCATTGTGGGAACGGATCGTACCACTTCAAAAGGTGACGTTGCCAACAAAATTGGTACATATCTCAAAGCCCTTGCTGCGAAAGATAATGGTGTTCCCTTTTATGTGGCGTTGCCTTATTCGACCATCGATTGGACAATAGAAGATGGTATGACCATACCTATTGAGGAACGGTCCGAGGATGAGATCCTAAAAATTTCAGGACGACCGGCCGGATCTTCTAAAGATACTGTAGTTACCATTAACATCGCGGGTTCTAATTCACCGACCAAAAATCCGGCATTCGATGTAACACCGAATCGTCTTATAACTGGTCTGATCACTGAGCGTGGTATCACTGAAGCCAACAGAGATGGGTTGGCTAGATTATATGAATAATTTACATTTGTTAGTCTCTCATAACATTAATTTGTCTCAAAAGCGTGTTTTAAAATACGGTCCCCTAACAATTCCAAGTAATTTTCTAATAATTTTTCTTTAAAGATTTACTCTTTTCGGTCTAGGTCATTTAGCGATTTATACATCTAAGGCTTGCTTCCAATTTTTATATTTAATCATATAACCATTTACAGTGTTCTATTAGGATGTTGTACATTTTTAGACATGTAAGTGGAGTAATATTGCAGCCTGGAAAACATATACATTGGTTTTTAAGGACTGGATTTGGCATGCGAATAATTCTGTGACGCTGGTCATTTTCACGAATTCAAGATGGCTAGGCCGAAATTTAGATATAGTCAAAATTTAGTTTTAAACATCACACCATTCGTAATTTGAAATATTCTCATCAAAAGTAAATTTAATTATATATTCCGCAATACGCTTTTCATTGAATAGAGTACGATAGTGATCCTGACCTCTTTGGGCGATTTCTTGCCATTGATCTTTGTGAAGAACGGTGCGAATTTTACTTGCAAGATCATCCGCATCGCTAAAAAAAAGTGCCTCTTTTTCGCTAATAAAGCGTTGAAATCCGGAGCCTCTGTAAAGGCATACACATCGACCTGTTCCAAATAATTGAGATATTCTATCTGACGAATAAAGGTATAGATCGTTCATTTTATTCCAATTGAGCGCCAATTTTGAATTCTTCAATAATTGAAAATAGCGACTCCCAAATATTCTTGTTTTTCCATGACCAAAAAAACCGCATTTGACATCTGGTGCAATTGAAGCAACTTTAAGTGGTAATTCCCAACGTCTCGACTGAAGAACATCACCTGCGAAATATATGAAATCGTAAGTTAAATTAACATCAATAAACGGATTTCCTCTCTCAATTGAGGAATCCGTACAATTAGGAAGATAAGCTGAACGTAGTCCTTCTTTACGCAGCCTCTTCAAATGCTCACCAGCACTAGTAATAAACGTTACATCAACGAGACTCTTGAACTTCAAAAGTCTCAGAAATCTTGTCTTAGTATAGATTAAATCGTTATCTATATTTGCAATTTTACAATTTGGTAGCCTCTTTTTAAGGGCTAAAAGTGTATCTGCTTCAATTAGGTGAGCTTGAAAAAGTATCAGAAAATCAGGCTTTATAGCTTCTACAACTTTAAGTAATTTACGATTCGCAAGTTTTTTACCTACAAAACGTAAGCCCAATGCTGAAGAAGCAATGTCTCGATCTGAAATGTGAGTAATGTTATGGCCTAAACGGATTAATCCGTTTCGGATTTTTCTATCCGTAGCATAGAAAAATCCTGCATATTTGTTATTAATACCAGGCCCGACGGTTACTATGTCCATATTATGATTTCGTCCTCAACGGAAGTTCCTTAATGTTAGACCTAGTTAAGTGCCCTGTCCAAACATTTGAACCGTGCTAAAGCTTTGTTGGATGCAAATGCGGTTGCTGCTATCTTTTGTTAGTCGTACAGAGATAAATTGTCTAAATTAGAATGAGGAGCTCTCGCTTGTTAGTAAAACAAGTGTTTTATGGTGTAAACTAAGGTAATCATGATTTTGATTTAAGCAAAGCTTGTCAAGTGATTGTAGTGTCGCTTTGAATGAAAAGTCTTGACACAATATATACCTATTGTAATTAGATGTTTTTTTCAGGCAAGTGAATAACACTAATCCTTATAATGAGCTGATTATAGGATGAAAAATTAGACTAGTAGCGGATTTTAAAAAATTGAGACTACAAAATATAAACAAATGGTAGTAGTTAATAATGCGGTATTTGTTGAGAATGCTTGGCTTAGAAGTATGGATATAATACTTGTAATTAGAGCATTATAAAGTTCCAATTCATTTTTAATGATAGCAGATAGCGCCTGACTTGATAATCTAGTCATTGTTTAAAGTTGCTGACGATGACTGCTAATGAGTTTAGCTGATTAATCTGCATTATGATAACTAGTAATGGTTCTTTAATCACACGTTGAGTACTTTCAAAGCTCGTAAAGAGTAAGACTAAGGCTAGAACCTAATATGAAATTAAAAATCTTTGTCAATTATTTTTCAGGTCTTTCCGTGCAATAGTTAAATGAATTTTAGTTATCCTTAGTGTGAGTTTAAAAAAACTATTCGCGTTAATAGCGATGTTCACGAGAGCCCACGTCATTATTGCAGTTATCAGCGAATGTGGATGTTTAGTAAGAGCATTTATTTTACTAAAGTTGTTTCGATCATACAAAGATAGTTTTTTCTAAATAAAACTTAAAATCTAGCTAGAGCGTAAAAAATAAAGAGATTCTAAACGTATTTAGAGAGGCTCCTGTATGTCAGACAATCAAACTACAGTAATTGAGCTTGTGGTGAGCACGGAGCATATTGGTGTACGCGTCGATCGCTTCATTGCCATAACTTTGGAAGATCTGAGTCGGCAAAATGTAAAAAAAATTCTAAAATCAGGAGCTGTTAAAATAAACGGTTTTGTATGCAATAACCCGAAACATAAACTGAGCGAAGGCCAAAACGTAAGATTAGATTTACCTCCATATGAATCCGTCCAGATCAATGCCGAAACAATTCCTTTAAATATAACTTATGAAGATTCTGATATAATTGTAGTCGATAAGCCTGCAGGGTTGGTTACGCATCCAGCTCCTGGGCATAATACAGGAACTTTGGTAAACGCACTGATAGCCCATGCTGGAGCTGAGCTATCAACTATTAGCGGAGTAACACGGCCAGGCATCGTGCATCGTTTGGATAAAGATACATCTGGACTAATGGTAGTCGCTAAAAACGATTTTGCACATAAAAGATTAGCAGAACAGTTTGCAATTCACGGTACTGATGGTCGTATGCAGCGAATATATACAGCTTTGTGTTGGGGTGAATTTGACCTACCATACGGTACGGTTGATGTGTCCCTTGCACGAAGTACCTCTAATAGGCGAAAAATAAAGGTTGTTGCGGTTGACAAAGGACGGCACGCGATTACTCACTATCGGGTTGTAAAGAAATACTTGTTAAGTAATCGTGTTAGTATAAGTATGTTACGTCTTCAACTAGAAACGGGTCGCACTCATCAAATCAGAGTACATATGTCATCTATTGGAAACCCTGTTCTTGGAGATAAAATCTATGGATCAGGTTTTAACTCAAGCATGAAAAAGTTAAATGAAGAGTTTAACCATCCTACAGATTTTCTAAATCGACAAGCTCTGCATGCTTCTACACTTAACTTCGAGCATCCCAGTACAGGTCAACCTCTCTGTTTCACAAGCCCGATACCAAGAGATATGAAAGATTTAATAAATTCATTAGAGGAGGTCACTACTACTAATTAGCAATTCTCACTACCTTGAATAGGTTAGAAACCCTTTAGAGTTCAAGTTTCTCTGAAAGTAAAAGCAGTGATAAAAATAGCCCTCCATGAAAACAATACACTAAAAATTATCCTTGACGCGCTTTAAATCGACGTTGAGTTTTATTAATTACGTAGAGGCGTCCACGACGACGAACAACACGGTTGTCGCGATGTCGTGATTTTAATGTTTTAATAGAGTTCTTGATTTTCATAGATGTTAATCCTCAATATATTAATAGTAGGAATGGAAGCAATAACTCAGTGCTAATAACGATTCTTTTCTATAGAACTCAACTAGTGTAAAAGAAACATAGAAAAAAACCTGTTAAGCAGTTTCAATGCTTAGCTAGATGTTAGAGACCTAACGTAAGTTCAAGTAAAAAGCATACCAACAATAGTCAGCTTACACTAAAAACTAAAAATTCTGTTAAAGTGCTCATTTATTTATAGATAATGCATACATCCTATCTGTGTGACCACGTAATGCTTAAAATTTTTACTAAAATTACACATAAGTCACTGTCTAATGTTTTGTAATGAATACATTTGATAATTTTACTCAAAGAAGTATATACTTTATTTGAAATAAATTTGGTAAACTTATCACCTTAGTTAAGTTTCGCATTATGGCAGAAGTTTTTTATGAATCAAGTTATTTCACGCAGGCTAATAGCTTATAATTCCAGAATGGCAAAGTTTTCAGCCTAATAATAAAGTCTACCATTTAATACATAACGCAGATAGGCTATTGATCTAGCCAACAACTCATTCTTTAGTACATAAGAAATGTAAACTGGGCAAAAAATGCCTGATTAACTATAATATAAATTGCGATTACCTTCGGCCATTCTTTTGACGTAGCATAAGCCTATAATACGTAGAATTAAGATTTTAAAAATTTAAATTAATTTACTTATGGTTAAGAAAAAAGGATACTAAGTAACTTGGTTCTGATTAAGGAACATTTTTATAAAACTCATGCACATCGAAACCTGATTTGTTTTTCTAAGATGTGTTATGAATTCTAAGATAAGCACCTCGTGAACGTTTTGTCTTACTTCTCGTACCATAGTTATTCTCACAAATATTCACAGTAATATCACCACGTAGAAGAGGTCTTGAAGCAGAGGTCAGTTGTAATGTGCCATAACCCTGCTCATCATATGCAAGAAAACCTCTCGCAATAAGTTGCCTAAATACGCGTCTCCAAGTGTTTTGAGCTATGTCTTGCCCAATACCGAATACTGACAAATAATTGTGTCCGTTATCTTTTATTCGCTTAATATCTTTACCATGCAAAACATCTATAATATATTTCATACCAAAGCGCTGTTCTGTTCGGTAAACAGCGGATAGTGCCTTTTGAGCCCAAACAGTACTATCTACTACCACAGGTGGACAAATGCAGTTGTCGCAGTTGTTGCATTTTTTCTCATGATGCTCACCGAAATAGGCTAGCAGAGCTTGTCGACGACAAGTGGTGCCTTCACAAAAGCTCATTAATGCAGCCAGGCGACTACGTTGGATTTTTTTGAATTCTTTGTTCCCACCTGATCTTGCAATCCATTGAATTTGTTGTGTATAATCGAACAAGCTGTAAATCATCCATGCGCTAGAAGCTTTCCCATCTCGCCCAGCACGACCGGTTTCCTGATAATAAGCTTCTATTGACTTTGGCAGGCTTAAATGAGCTACAAAACGAACATTAGGTTTGTCAATACCCATACCAAAAGCGACGGTTGCAACAATAATCATTCTATCGTCGCGAAGAAAACGATCTTGAACTGCGTGTCGGACCTCTGCGGAAAGGCCAGCGTGGTAAGCTAAAGCACGGCGTCCACGAGAAGTCAACCAAACTGCTATCTCTTCGGTAGCTTTGCGGGATAGACAATAAACAATACCCGAATCGGACTTATGTTCTGCGTCAATGAATTTCCATAACCGCTCGCGTACGCCAACATTATCGGTCTCAACGATTGTGTAGCGAATATTAGGACGATCAAAACTTGATATGAAGCGTGGCGCATTCACAAGTGACAGCTCGGTTGCAATGTCCTCAAGAGTTCTAGCGTCAGCAGTTGCGGTTAATGCTATTCGTGGAATTGTAGGAAATCGATTTGCAAGAATGCGCAATTGACGATAGTCTGGCCGAAAATCATGTCCCCACTGTGAAACACAATGCGCTTCATCAATCGCAAACAGTGAAATCTGACATCGTGATAGCAGGCCTAGGGTACGTTCCTGCACCAAGCGCTCCGGAGCAATGTAAAGTATGTCTAATGCACCGATTATTAAGTCTGACTCAACTCCGGATTGTTCATCCCATTCTAAACTTGAATTAAGATAAGCTGCACGTATACCAACCTGCTTAAGTGTGTGAACCTGATCATGCATAAGTGCAATTAGAGGACAAATAACAATTCCAGTTCCAGATCGTATTATGGCAGGTATCTGATAGCATAACGACTTTCCTCCACCAGTTGGCATTAATACAAGAGCATCGCCACCACGCAAAACGGTTTCAATTATTGACTGTTGTTGTCCTTTGAAGGTTTTAAACTTAAATTTGTTTTCGAGAATGCGTTTAGCCTCAGTAATAGGAGGAGTATTTTTTGGCTTTGTAGTTAACGATACGCTTGTCATACAGGGTTGTCTCTAAAAATAGAAGGGATAACAACTAAGTCTTGGGAAGTATCATCACTTGATAGCTTTTAGTGAGCTGAACACTTAATTCTGACTGTTACGCAGGTTTTTATGTAAAACTTCTAAATTATATTATATTGATTCATCTATTAATTCAGCCGATTGATTGAGGACAGATGGGGATAACAATTTTAAAAAAATTAAAACCACGGAAATCTAACTTAGAAAGTGAAGCTTAGAAATGTCTCGCGTTGCCTCTAGGATTATGTCAACAGTTTTATTGGCTGCTTTGATTGTGGAAGTAGCATTTGCATCCGTAACACATAATTGTGATATGTACGGGAAGTTAGCATTGAAGCAAGCGATAGATTCGAAAAAGTATAATTGCGGATTTAGAGGGAAAGCTTGGGGTAGGGATTTAAAAGATCATGTCAACTGGTGTGCAAGTGTTGATCCAACTCAATGGCGAGCGCAGTTGAAATACCGAAGGTTAGAATTGCAGAAGTGCAAGATTTAGTATTAAAACTTTAAATGATAGTTAACACACCACTTAAATAGAGTTCTTTTCTACCAATCTGTAGTAAGGCGAGCTTGAAACGGTTGTCTAAGTGTGCACATTGCCTAAGAATTATACAAGCAAGCTATGTCAAATGTGCTCATAATATTAGGCGGGTCTAGCTGTGAGGAGGTAGAAAGTCATAGGGCTGCGATAATTTGTTGCTGAAGAGTTGTATTTTGTTTGATTGCGAACTGTAACTTTATTTTTGTTTTTGGTTAAGAAAAGTTGAGGGAGATGACTTACGCGTAACTGGCTGTGTGGCATGTTGATCTCATATCCGTTTTTATAATACGGTTGATAGTGTATTAAACTCTCGAAGTTAAACGTTGTTATTCTACACGTATAATATTATTGATGTATGCGCTATATTAGAATTTGCTGTAGTCGAGATGCATTGCAGCACAAAAGCTATTTACTGCATATTAGCTTTTATTGTTTTATATATTAATGCAATCTTTAGTTTGAACATAATTTGGTTGTTACTTCACGATTATTGTTAATAGGTTGACGATACTGCGGTATATACCTCTGTTAAACTTACGAACTAAGAGGAGATGAGCTGAGGACAAGCATCTCAGATTGAGCATACCTAAGTAACAGCGTTCCCTATGACACCTCTACTCGACATGCAAAGGATGTGTCATAGGATAAGATGATAGTGTTAGTAGCTTTAGCACTGATGGGTTGCCTGGAAATGTTAGGAAGACAAGCATTGAGTGTAGTCCAATCTGAAAATTTGATGGTTAGTATAGCGTAGATGTTGAGGGCTATGATTTTCCTTTGGGCCTCTTCCATAATTCCAACATAGCTCACTCTAATAATAATGCAGGGTAGAGTTGGTTGCTAACTGAACGAGTTTTGGGATCAACCGTAAAACTGAGTTGCTAGATGGGGACTCATTGTCAAACCTTTAGACTTATGAAGTTCCTGCAATAGTACATGTGCTAGACGATCCTTTGCCTCCTTGGAAGCTGTTTGCGTGTAGATACTTTCGAGTTGGCTTAGAGAGACGCGTAGAATATGGCTAGATGACGATGGCAACCGCATAAAACCTTACGAGCCGGGGACTAAACACATCCGTTAATTGGGGCAATGCACACCTCTTTCGCTCCGTTCGACTAATTACGTCGTATTATCGGAACCTGTAACGATCTACTTCGACGTTGTTATATGCTTCAGCCTGGCAGGTCTTAGTGCAAACGGACCCAAAGAAATATTTTGTTGGTATCGAATTATTTCTGCCAAGGTTGGTGCTTTGTCAACACGCTTTTGTCGAAGTCTGAAGCGCAAGATTTTCTAGCTGAACGGTTCGTCGCTTCGAGTTTGGTTGAGCTTAAGGGAGAAGTCTTTCAACTAGTGTCACCTTTTCGCAATGGGGTCGATCCATGATGATACATCCGTATTTTAATTTAAAAACATTCGAAATTGAGAGCTAAAGTAAGGGTAAGGTGAACTCGTTATAGTAAATGAGATGCCTGTTCAAACGAACAACTCGCGAGGAGATAATCCCGCTGGTGGATAGTCTGATTACGACTAAAATAACCAATTGGGAGATGCCTTGCTCCACCTAGTAGTTTCGGATAACTTTACAGTCCCAATTATTTAAATATACAAAACAGGGAAAGACTTAAAAGGACGTTGATTTGTACATTCAACTTACGCACGTGATCTCCTTAGAGATCATCAAATTAGTTAGATCAATCCGAAATGAAGGAATGTAAAGTGCCTGATAATTACTTCGAGGTTCGGATCGGTCTAAATCGATCAAGTGTTCAGAGTTTTTAATCTTTTATAAGTGATGGTGGGGCATCAAACAGAACTCTGCGCGAAATCAGGGTGGTAAGAAATATTATTCTACCATTGTCTTCCCTTCACTAACTGAACAATAATCAAACAGATAAACAATAGGCTTCATTATAAAGTCTAAAAGTCTGTTGTATTTTGGCTTTGTTGGCTTGGGATTGCTGCGAAACACGGATCATTTCGCTCAGGTGTTTGGGAAAAGCCTTAATCCTTGACTGCATTGATCAATTTGATGGTTCGAGGATTAATGCTGCTTCCACATAACCATTTTCGTCCTCACAATTTTTGGTCGAAATGGGCCGATGCTCGAAGTAGATCCCCGTAATTCTGCACAATCAAATTACGGCACGAGCCTGGTCTCAAATTATTAGATCTTAGTCCCAATTGGTTAAGCGCTAGGCTTTTTATAACGGCAGTTCAATCGGTTTAGAGAAAGCGTGCGCAATAAGTGTACTAGACTTATTTGCGTTGGGCTCGCTAGCCGGAATACCTGCACAGAGATATTGTCGTTATCTCTTCAGTTTCACTTTGTAAAGAGACTTCGGTTAATGTCTAAAAGTTATAATCATCGTAGATTTTAATTTGAAGCGAATGTGAACGTTTGCTCTGGCCATTTAAAAAGTGACACGTGGCTGATTTCTATCGGGTGATAGTGCGAGGTAATTACAAGCTGCTATTACATGTGATATGCTGAGAATGTTTTTTCAGTTTTTTTGTAGGTTCACTCTTCAACAATCTCTGCTCCTTCGGTAGCCAACTCAAATAAAATTTTGAAACTGTTATCTTCTTTTTTCTAGTCGCCAAGCACCCTTAAGGTAATTAATTTCGCGAAATACTTCTTCACCATAATACATTAGTTCTGCTTCCGCATGCACAATTAATCTATACGGAGACCCGCTGACAAGATTTTGAATTAGAGTCAAAACTCTAAGAGTCTCAAAAGAGTTTTTACCAAGCGTTTTATGATCTTTTTTGATAAGTTGTTGTGAACTTAAACAGCTTTTTAGGTTTTAAATATCGGTTTAACCATTATGCTTATGCGCATCAGTTTTTGATATAATGTCATAAAGCAGCTTCCTCGCTAAACTGGCTCGAACCCATTTAGATAGCAGACTGCTAGTTTTAAGTGGTGGTAATATTGCGTTAATTAAGTTGAGCACTGTGAAAGTCTCGCGCGAGATATTGCTCTTTACAGTTTCTTCCGTTCAAGTGATCTGCCTTTTGTTGTTGTATGTGAAGCAACTCGCAGAATTCGAATGAATTTGCATTGCCCTACGAGCGCCTGGAGATCAGAAATTGATGTAGCACGTCTGTTGCCTGTCTCAAGAACTGTTTCATTGATGCCGATTGCTGCAGTGTCCTTTAGCTCTCCCGTCTGACGTCGGGCCGCTTCTGTTTTCAGGGAGTGTGTTCACCCGATCGTTATCATTTGTTGTTAGCCATTGACGCGGTACTTGGCGATGAAACTCATGACACCAGTTGGATTGACTGGCACATGAAATACTTGAGTTTGCTATATCGGACTGAATAGGCCTATAATCAAAGCTCCAGCTGTTTGACTGACTGCTATGAAATGCACATCTTAAAAACTTGATATGGTGTTTGAGCGATCCTTGCCTTAGATCCCTAAGGTTCAAACCTTCCACCAAATTTTCAAAGAATTCCTGAGAATGGCTGTGAAAAGGTTTTAGGTTGAGATGAAATATTATACAAATTTAACAGTGCGTTTTAGTGGTTTTTCTGAATTCGCATGATTCGTTTTGAATCATTAAAATTTTGGCTCATAATCTTAAAAAGATCGCGGTTGTACTTCATAAAGCTATCTGCAGCAGATCACTGGTAAGAGTTATGGGAGGAGGTCTGCGTAAGACGGGAAAGACATTGTTAAGTAAAAAATTCTATCCAATCATAATAACATCTGAAGATCGAAGTTAGAGAAATTCTTAAAAAAAGTTTATTTATTCTGAAATACTTTAAATTCTGTGTATTTTTCAGCCTTTATAATATAAAGTTTGGCAGTTCGTTTTAGATCTTCATCAATACATACATTATACTAACAATTTATGTCATCATTTAAAGTCAACATGGTGGAATGCTATTTTTACTTATCGCTCTCCTGATACGTCTTCGTTAGTGATAGTCATTAGATAGCTAGTTACAAATACCGAATGAGGTCCATAAAGTGTCAAAAACAGAAGGCTTTTTAGAGGCATACCGTCCATGTGTTGGAATCATGGTAATTAATTATCAAGGTCAGGTATGGACGGGTTTGAGGGCTGATACATCGCGCAGTGTTAAAGGTTTCGACAACTGGTGGCAGATGCCACAGGGCGGAATATTTCTTAATGAAGATGTAGAAGCAGCTGCTCTGCGTGAACTTTTTGAGGAAACTGGGATTAAATCGGTTGAAGTTCTAGGACGAACAGCAGATTGGCTTTTTTATGATTTCCCGACGCAGATCAGAAGTGAAGTTTGGAATGGGAGATATATAGGTCAGAAGCAAATTTGGTTTGCTGTTCGATTTACTGGTGATGAAAGTGAAATTGATGTCAATCCATCACAAGGATTGGAGTATCAACGTGAATTTGTCTTATGGAAATGGGTTGCTATTGATGAAATATCGAGTAAAGTAGTAACTTTTAAACGCGATGTATACATAGAAGTTGTGAAACAATTTAGACATTATTCAATGGCATTGTAATCTACATAAGTTAATTTCTAACATGTTAGTTACGCCAAAACTCTGGTCTTAAGAGAACGAGTACCGTAAACAACTCTAGTCTACCAAGCAGCATTGCAAATGATAACACCCATTTAGCTGTGAACGGTAGATTTGAATAATTACCCGACGGACCGATAGTATCGCCAAGGCCAGGACCAACGTTGCCAAGCGCGCTTGCGGCTGCAGAAAGGGACGTGATAAGGTCAAGTCCTAATGCACTTAGCAGTACAGTGAAAAAACCAACTGTGGCCATGTAAATTGCAAGAAACGCAACAACCGAAAATGGAACATCTGCTGGCAAACGGCGCCCATTATATGTCATAGTGATGATTCTATTAGGGCTGATCAAATGTAGAAAATGACTTCTAGATAACATTTTTGCTACTTGTAATCTGTAAATTTTGATACCTCCCGATGTCGATCCGGAACATCCTCCGACAAACATTAGAATAAAAAATAAGCCTACAGCGAACGTCCCCCATCCTGCATAATCATCAGATGAAAACCCAGTTGTAGTAATAATAGACGTAACGTTAAAAGCAGCTAATCGGGCAGCTTCCGCGAAAGATTTATTCTGTACTGTCATAAGCCAAAATGTTACTACTGCACACATACCTAACAAAAAAAATGTAAAACCTCGAACTTGTGTGTCTTTCCATAGAGCTGATGGTTCTCCTCTTATCAGCTGAATAAATATAACGAAGGGCAAAGCACCTAAGACCATGAACAAAATGCATATCCATTCTAGAGTGGGAGAGGCAAAGAAACCAAAGCTTTTATCATGTGTCGAAAATCCGGCTGTTGATACTGTTGTTAACGCATGACAAACTGCATCAAATGGGTTCATACCGAACGCCATGTAAGCTGCAATGCACAGAACCATTAAAACCGAGTATATTGCAGCTGTTGCTGTAATAAGTGCTAGAGCACGTGGCAATACCTTCTCGGATCGCTCCGAACTTTCAGTCTGGAACAATTGCATGCCACCTACACGCAGAAAAGGAAGCATGATTAAAGCTGTCACAACGATGCCAAGACCGCCTAACCCTTGCAATAGAGAACGCCATAAAAGTACGCTATGTGGAAGATCATCAAGTTTGACAAGTACAGTTGAGCCTGTTGTAGTTAATCCAGACATTGCTTCAAAAAAGGCATCTGTGTAGGGGAGACCCATGCCTACAAAAGGCATAGCGGCAAAGGCTGCAACGCAAACCCAAGTTATTGTTGTTAAAACAAATCCTTCTTTGATGCCAAGTTGCATCGGTTCTTCGCTATAACCAGAAAGTAGTAATAAACCACCCACAAAAAATGTTATAATAGACGAAACAAAAAAGGCACTCCAAGAATTATGACCGTCAGCAAGGTCGACTATAGCAGGCAACACCATAGTAGCAGATATGGTGCATAATATAAGTCCTAACGTCATTATGATCGGTCTAATTTGAACCACAATTTGTCCAATGATTTTAAAGAGCTAATTCACTACTACCTGTATCATACAGCAAACAAGATTTACAAAAAGCTTACAAAGGTATTATGTTTTTATTAAATAGCTCCGTAACAGTGAACCCAAAAAAAAGTCCTGCTTTCGTATTGATATTTAATCTAATTTTGGCGATACGCTAATTATACAAACACAAATCATAAAAATTTGGTTCTTTACGCGGTTATAAACTTCTAAATACTAAGAGTATTAAGTGTTCCCATCTAAAAACAATGTATGCATTACTATTTACGAATTTTGTAATGCAGCTTATTTAGATTTTTCTCAGGCTAGAGGTGGAAATTAGCTCTATAAGAACGTCTACAAAAAATGCGCAGAATTTTCTATTAGAATTTTTAGATTGATATCAAAAGTCGATTCTACAAATGGTTATCAAGTTAAAGTTGTAAGAGTATAGATTTACAGTTATCTATGAAATTTTTGTATAAATTCTTATGATTATCGTTAGGAATTAGATAAGTATCGTTCAACGTTTAGTTAGAAGACCACGAATAACTTGAGACTAACGGTAAAAAATACAAATTGCTTTAAATATATTGATTGATTTTGTCGGTCTTTTAGTAAGCTGTGGACGAGTTGAACAAGTAAAATGAGATTATATTTAGTGTATTAAATACGACCCTTATAATCAGTCTCGATTTCTACATTCTCAAACTAAAGACTGCGAAAGTTATCATTGATAATACTATACAGTAAATTCGACATGTTGATTAATTCAGATGAATATGGACCTGTGGGCATTCACGTTTAGCGATTTCGGCTGCGTGAGCGTAGTGTGTGAAATAAAGTGCCTGACCAACCTCTCCGATCCTATTCATAAGGCGACAGGCTGAATCTGTTCGATTTTCATCAAGGTTTCGAAAATATTATCACATGAGAAAGGAAGCACGGTGTCGGCTTTTGCCATCTGTCGGTAACTAGTTAGACGAAGTCCGAAGTAGAGTTGGAATCGTGTGCCTTTAGATATTGTTTCCTTGTCAGCGCGAATGCTACGTTTATCACTTTTATGCTGAACTATCAGCATCTTAAAATTGCCGTCTCTAAGTGTGGAGAGACCAGCATAAGTGTTTCCGGTAAGCTTAATAAATGCAGTTTCTTTTGCAGTTAAGATATTACCTCGATGCCGATCTCGGCAGTAGTACGAATCTCTTCAAGAAGGAGGTAGTGGCTTGGATGAGATCTGCATTATCGCTGTCGCTAGAAACTTCCTCAAGACAGTGCTTGTGAATCTCTGCATCGCCTCTTTTGGACACTTAGTTCAACTCTGGTGTAAGAATTTTTGTACGTTTATGAAGTCTGCTTTCGCTCTAATTCAACAGGAGAGACAAAGCCTGATCCAATGTATCGGTCTATAGTGTAGATATAGGTGCTTTTTCACAAGCTTCGATCTGCAAACGAAGGCCTGCAGCAATCTCAGCATTGCCAATGGCAGCTACAACGGCTGCAAAACTGTTGAGACGAATAACTATCTTCCAAGCCAGCGCGTTCTTCTATAGTTTGCAACTGATTCTCGGCTTGGCTGATCACATTTTCTGTTTCGTTGAGATTTTTTCTATATCAAGATACCGCTCTGTACTAAATTTGTATGACTCGGCAATGCTTTTAAGTTTGGTGGCTTGCTTAAGCGCGGGCATTTCCGATAATTCAGACTAAAGTTTGGCTAGTGCAGTTATTCAAATTGTAAAGTCGAATGTGGTTTTCACCATCTTATCTATACGGTCTTTAAGAGAGGCGCGTTTATCGAATTTCCTATGTGCCATAAGCAGCAGGGGGAGGTTATCTTCAGGGAAGGTAACCTAAGATAGCGTTAAACCTAAATTTTTAAGAGTTTCAGATAATTTGATATTTGCACTCTCAAGGGTGTCTTTAGCATTCTTCAGAGCAGTTTGCTTTTCCAATACTGTCACCTTGATCTCATATAATGACCTTAAAGCGGTAGCGCGTAGATCTTTTTGTATCCGTGCTTCGGAAAGCTTGCCTTAGATTACGGCAACATACTGAGTGAGATTGGTTGGCTCTACCTCCAATATTGATACAAGTCGTTCAGCGATTAATCGGGCTTTACTCTCATGAGAGT
>JABSQE010000071.1 GCA_013214245.1 Hyphomicrobiaceae bacterium | reverse complement strand
GGGCCGACATTATCCAAAGCACCCGCTAACCTAAGAGTGTCTGTAAAACTTTTAAACGTGACACTCTCCACTGCAAATCCGGGAGCGCCATGATTGAAGCAAAAACCATCCTGAATACGAGTTGCCAGACGTCCCCCCAGGTTGAAACCTTTATCAAAAAGTGTGACTTTAGCGTTGGCTTGCACAAGACGGGAGGCGCACGCCACGCCACTCATACCGGCCCCTATAGCCGCAATTTGCTGGGGCAAAGTGAGTTCCTTTTCATAATTATTACAGTGCTAATTGTTTCTTCTCTTCAAATCACCCTTGAAAATTACAACAACAACTTTCCACACCTAAACTCTAGCAATTGATTTTAAAATCACGTGGCCGTTATCTACCGAAACACTTAAAATCTAACTTGTATAAAATAACAAATCCAAATTTTATTAAATTTGCATAGTGTTGTTGTAATCTAATACGCACCTCTTTTAAAGTTAAGAATAGGTTGGAAGAATGGTTTTTTAGTTTGAATTATATTTCTGTTTTTCATTCATGGAAGAGCAAATCTTTAGAACCTTAATGTGAGAAACTAATTTTTAATACTGCCTTGCACTTTACGGCTTGCGCACTTGGCACGCTATACAAAGTAATTTTGTCAAGCTGCTGCAAAAAAGATCAATGGAGTTCTAATTGGCCAGTTGGCCAGCCTTAAACCTAAAGACTAATCTGAATTTTCAGATTTTGAATGGTTTTATTCACTAACTTGGCAATTATGAGCTTGTATCAATGCATATTTTTCGTAGCATTTAAATCTTTAATGTTACCTAGGGTAGGCAGTATAATGTAGGGTGGATTAATAATAAATCTGCGGCAACTCTTGTAAATAAGAGAAGTTGTATGAGGTGTTTTTCAAGTTTCTCTAGCGCATTAGCAGTAATATAGTTATACTTGATATGTTAATATTTTAGTTACTTACTACTGAAACTGCTTCATTTGTATAGCTTGCATTTTACATCTTAAATTTATTAGCATCAAAAATATAAATAAACGTGAAATGCAGGCTCAATATGCTAGTCTATAAAGATACAACTAACTACAACTGCAATCTAAAAATGTTAATTAAGAATTCTACCAAGAAGCGTGCTAATGACCTGATAGTAAGGACACACTTATGTAATAATTAAGCTTAATAACATTAATTGGAAAGTTTTATTGTCTTTATAACATGTTTTTTCTTGCAATTGTAAGCAATTACCGTCATATGCGGAGATCTCCGTTCGACCCCCTGCCCTGAAGGTAAGCTAGATGCCCAAACCTTAAAGGTAAGAGCGGACGGGTCACATCTATCTACTGGTTGGGGAGGGTCACATGGCCTATAATGACACCCTCTTCCAATTGGGGATGGACTTGACTCGTTCAAGCACCGCCCAAAAGGAAGATCATGGTGAAGCTGCGCTTGATACGCAGAGAAACTACGAAAAACACAAATCGCTTAAAGAAAAGTTGTTAAATAATGCATCTAATGAGCGGTTGGATTTTTTTATTGAACGTGACGGCGTTCGTTATGCTGGGAATCATTTGATCATAGACCTGTTTGGCGCAAAACGTATTGATGAAATAGAATATATGGAGCAAACGCTTAAACAATGTATTAAAATTGCAGGCGCTACTGCGCTACACCTTCACCTGCATCATTTCACACCAAACGGTGGGATATCTGGCGTAGCTGTACTCTCAGAAAGTCATATTTCCGTTCATAGTTGGCCAGAAGCTCATTATGCAGCTTTTGATGTGTTCATGTGTGGAAAAGCTAAGCCTGAATTATGCATCGATGTTCTATGTGATGCATTCGAAGCTCGTGAGGCAGTGGTAAAAACACACCAGCGTGGAAAGAATTTAGATCTCATAGAATGGCAGCAGGCTGCTTCCCCGCAGAAGAGGAAACAGTCTTAT
>JABSQE010000070.1 GCA_013214245.1 Hyphomicrobiaceae bacterium | reverse complement strand
TCAATAAACAGCTAATGGATTGAAGTATATCTCATGTCAGCCATCTCAGAACAACTTACTGCAGCCGTACAACCTAGCTCAGGGATAAGTAGCATGCCATATCTCCGATCATTTTCTTTTTAATGATTTCGCTCCAACTGGCGTTTATCTTTATTCAATTTTCATCATAAAACACATGTCTTCTATCATTCATGAGTGGTATATCACGATGTGATCGCCTGATAATCTAGAAACACACACCACTGTTGTGATTAATTGTAAGGTGAAACCTCTAAATTATGGACAAGCTAATACCTATGTCTCTTCTACTTGAACAAAACTTAAAACTGAAGCGATTAAACAAACTATCACGCGGACTTAAACGTAGAAATAAATTGTTCGATAGCAGTCAATCGCAACATCCATCTCTATTGTAACGTTGCAACAAACACCATAGTTCAAGGAGAACTTTTGGATCTAAAAGTCCTAGTGGAAGATTGTCAGAAACTCGACAACCAATCAAAAAAATTCACATTTATACTGATATAAATCAATCATCACCTCAAACTGCTAACTAATTAACCTTTGAGCTTAAAGAGAATGCATTCCATGCTCGTTCACTGCGCAGAAGGCTGAGGCTAAAACATTTCTATTAATGGCACAGTAAGTGCATACTAAGCTATACTTATGTTGCACGTGCCAACACTCTTAGATATATCTGAAATTAGCTATTCGGATGCAGAGTAAATTGGGCGCACCATATTTAGTTGATGTGCACCAATTTACTTCTATAAACTTGCAAAAATATAGCTGGGATCCAGCGCTAGAATATGTAAGAAGGAACTGAGAACAACATGCAGGATTACTTTCTCATATTGCTCGGCACAGCACTAGTTAACAATGCAGTGCTGGTCAAGTTTCTTGGTCTATGTCCCTTTATTGGTGTCTCCCGAAAGGTTGATGCAGCGCTTGGAATGGGTTTTGCCACCACATTTGTTTTGACGCTTGCGGCTCTAGCAAGTTGGTTTATAGAAAAATTTATGTTGATGCCGCTCGGCTTGGAATATTTGAGGATTTTATCTTTTATTCTTGTGATTGCAGCAGTAGTTCAATTCACTGAAATCGTGATACGTAAAGTATCACCTGTGCTATATCAAGCGCTTGGAATTTATTTGCCGCTGATCACAACCAACTGTGCAGTCCTTGGCGTCGCTCTACTCAACGTACAGGAAGAGCATAGCTTTTCTGAAAGTTTATTGTACGGATTTGGTTCAGCTTTAGGGTTTACATTGGTAATGGTCATGTTCGCAGGCATGCGAGAACGGATGGCTAGAGCAGCAATTCCAAGGGTGTTTTCCGGTGCGCCCATTGCTTTCGTTACTGCAGGTCTCCTTTCTATGGCGTTTATGGGATTTGCCGGACTTACCAGCAACTAACGCATTTTATAAAGCCCAGGATTGCAGGCTTAACTAGAGGACCACCATAATGATTGCAGCAATCTCGACGATGTTTGTCATGGGTATATGTTTTGGAACTCTTCTAGGCATTGCTTCAAAACGTTTTCACGTTGAAACTAACCCGATAATAGATGAATTAGAAGAAATCATGCCTGGCACTAACTGTGGACAGTGCGGCTTTCCTGGCTGCCGCGCAGCTGTTGAAGCCGTTGCGGCTGGGGAAGCACCGATAACATTGTGCCCGCCCGGAGGTGGTGAACTTATAACTGAGTTGGCCGAACGCCTCCAAATAGAGCCTGATGTTAACGGTATTACCGATAGTGCCCCACTAGTAGCTTTCATATTTGAAGATCAGTGCATTGGCTGCACAAAGTGCTTAAAACGTTGTCCAACTGATGCGATCGTAGGTGCATCAAAGCAAATGCACACAGTCGTTAATGATGCTTGCACTGGCTGTAAAATATGTGTGGACACATGCCCTACTAATGCCATCACCTTGCGCACGCTGCCCGATAATTTGCAGACTTGGCATTGGCCAAAACCTAACAGCACAAACCTAATTCCAGCACAAAAACAGGCGGTATAGTTATGAGCTTTGCATTTCCAAATTTCCGAGCTGCCAGAAAGCTACTTTCAATTCGCGGCGGAGTTCATCCCAACGACCAAAAAATACTCTCAAGCGAATCTGCCATTGAGCAAATGCCACTACCAAATTTGTTACGCATACCACTGCAGCAGCATATCGGTGCTCTAGCTGAGCCAGTTGTTGCTAAAGGTGATATCGTTGACAAAGGACAGCTGTTAGCCGTTGGACAAGGAAGTGTCTCGGCATCAATTCATGCTCCAACTTCTGGTCTTATTGTTGCCATAAGCCGCTTTGTTGCTCCGCATCCTTCAGGCCTTCCCGTTCCCACGATTACATTAAGGCCAGACCGCGAGGAGCGATGGACTGACTTGCCTTCTCCTCTAGATCTAGAAAAATCAACGCCTGAAGAAATTGCTAAGCGTGTTGCATCCGCTGGTATCGTTGGTATGGGAGGCGCTACCTTCCCATCTTCGGTGAAGCTTAATTTGAGAAACCGCTTCAAACTCGAAACGTTAATAATTAATGCAGCCGAATGTGAACCCTATTTGACATGTGATGATCGTCTTCTGCGCGAACGTAGTGCTGATGTTGCTGACGGCATCGCTTTCATGGCTCGTGCTTTAGATATTAACAAAATCATAATTGGCATAGAGGAAAATAAACCCGACGCTATAGCTGCCATGAGTAAAGCCGTTGAAGGGGTCCTGGCTAATGTTCAAATTGTTGCTATCCCTACTCGTTATCCTATGGGTTCTGAAAAACATCTAGTTCAAGTGCTAACTGGTCAAGAAACACCGGCGCGAGGGCTGACCGCAGACATCGGTATTATTGTCCATAATGGAGCAACGGCTTATGCTATCCATAAGGCTGCCCGTTTCGGGCATCCTTTAATCTCGCGCATCTTAACAGTGTCCGGGCGAGCCGTAAAACGACCCGCCAACGTCGAGGTTCTAATTGGCACACCAATTGTCGATATTATTACTCACTGCGGCGGGCTTGTTGGCACTCCCAGCCGATTGCTTTTAGGCGGGCCAATGATGGGACAGCCCATCGCTAACACGCGCTCACCTGTGGTCAAGGGCAGTAACGGCATATTAGCTCTCAGTCACAATGAGACACGCCGCGATGAAATAATGCCTTGCATTCGATGTGGCAACTGCGTCAACGCGTGCCCATCTGGTTTGACGCCATTAGATATGAACGCTCGTATCCGTAACGAAGAGCTCGATTCAGCCGTTGATATCGGACTTCTCGACTGCGTATCTTGTGGAGCGTGTTCATATGCATGCCCCTCGAATATTCCTCTAGTTCAGTCATTTAATTACGCTAAAGGTAAGTTAATTGTGCAACAGCGAACTAAGCAGCGCCAGGAAGAAACGAAGCGTCTTGCCAAACAGCGTAACGATCGCATGGAACGCATCGCAGCTGCTAAACGAGAAGCTATGGCTCGGCGTAAAGCTGAAAAAGCTGCTAAGTTAAAAAAACATACACCTGAAAAAGAAATAGCGCCACCAAGTTCATCTTCTCCTTTAATCGCAGCCCCCAACAAGTCGGCAGAGCCTCTAGAGGCATCTGTAGAACCCTTAATCACGGAGGCTGCGCAGTAGTATGAATAGCCAATCACTTGTTTGTGGCCCTCATGCGCATTCAATGACAAGCATCTCGAACGTTATGATGCTTGTTATCTTAGCTTTGCTGCCGACAACTTTATTTGGTCTGTATGTTTTTGGCTGGCCAGCAATCTTCCTTTTTCTCGTCACAATAGTTTCAGCTCTTTTCTTTGAGGCCATATGTTTAGCAATAGCTCAAAAATCCATCACCAGGTATCTCTTTGATGGTTCTGCTTTGCTCACTGGCTGGCTTGTTGCAATGACATTGCCACCTTGGGCTCCATGGTGGATTGGTGTTTTGGGAAGCGGTATTGCTATCATCATTGGCAAACACCTCTACGGTGGTCTTGGGCAAAATCCATTTAATCCGGCGATGGTCGCACGCATTATGCTGTTAATCTCTTTCCCACTGCACATGACCACTTGGATAATGCCTGCACCATTGTTGTCAGACGGTGCTCCGGGCATCATAGAAGGCTTTACCATTACTTTTTTTGGTGATGCTAAATTCGATGCAATTAGTCAAGCTTCGGTACTTGACTATGTCAGTGCAGAACTTGGCCGATCTCGGACTTTGGAATCTATACTGCCTGAAACTTTTTCGTACCTAAATCTAACCTTAGGTCAGGTGCCCGGGTGCATTGGCGAAACTAGTGCCTTATTAATATTAATTGGTGGTGTAATGTTGCTCATCACTCGAACAATAACTTGGCATATTCCTGTATCTCTCATCGTCACAACAATCGTGTTAGCAAGTATTTGCAATATATTAGACCCAAACCGTTACCCTGATGCTGTTTTCCACCTGACATCTGGGTCTTTAATATTTTGTGCCTTCTTTATTGCAACTGATTATGTCACCTCCCCAACTGCTCCTACCGCTCAACTGGTGTATGGAGTAGGAATAGCGTTATTAACTTTCGTTATCAGAACTTGGGCCGCTTTTCCAGAGGGAGTAGGATTTGCTATCCTCTTTATGAATGCTTGCACACCGCTAATAGATCATTTCATTAGGCCCCGTGTGTTTGGACGAAATCGTTCCGGAAAGCCTCTACTTACTAACACGGGAGGTAAATAATGAGTGTTGCGGTAGGACCAAATACACCGTTGATGCGAATGTGTTATAATGTTCGATCAGTTGGCGTGCTAATTAAGCAAGCTCTTGATAGGTATTTACGGCTGGTACGCTTAAATATCAGAAAGACTGATAGGAAACTGGGTTTGGCTATTGGCAGCTCTACTACGCCATTGACAAAGTTGCAGCCGCACGTCCAGATGTTTAATGCTTACCTAAAAGCATCTTTGGGCCGTAGCTTTCATTTACTTTGTATAGTTGTTAAGCGCATTGATAAATGGGTTGCTTTGGCTATGGGGAGTCCGACCACTCCGCTAACGCGACTAAATCCATACATTAAAATTGTTACTGGGCGTGTACGATCAACCGTAATCTATTTGAAGCCAATACTAAAACGTAACCTACGTATATCGCGGGTTATGGTCATAAAAGTCGATAAAAAACTTCACAAAGCTTCGCAGACCTTTGCCGCAATTTTGCAACATTATGACGGCAAGCCAGAAATGCAAGGCATGCTTCTCGGTGTGTTTGCGATGGCCTCTGCATTCTTTCTAGCCACCGCCGACCTTAGCACACGAAATGCAATTGCAGAACGTGCTGCTGAAGATCTTCGTTATTCGCTGTCACAGGTAGTGCCTGCGGCTAAACACAATAACAATCTAGCAGATGATATAGCAGAATTACAAGATACAGAAGAAGGTCAGGTTTCATTTTACCGCGCGCGTATGAATGATGATGTTGCAGCCATTGCTCTCGAAATGGTTAGCCAAGGTTACTCAGGTAGCATTAAAGTTTTACTTGGTATTGATACTGGAGGTAATCTTTTAGGCGTTCGCGTACTTGCTCATACAGAAACTCCCGGACTTGGTGACAAAATCGAACAAAAAAAGTCTGATTGGATCCTTGGTTTTAATGGTCTTTCGTTAGGCAATCCAATTGCTTCAAAATGGAAGGTGAAAAAAGATGGCGGTCATTTTGATCAATTCTCAGGCGCAACGATCACACCTCGTGCCGTTGTTGTAGCGGTTCGCCGTGGTCTTGAACTATTTCAAAGAAATCGCGATCAATTTCTAGACATCACAAAAAAATCTTGCCCGGAGTCTTCCTGATGAATAAAGAGTATCAAGCAATTGCCCAGAACGGACTTTGGACCAATAATATAGTTTTTTCCCAATTATTAGCATTGTGCCCGCTTCTTGCTGTTACTGGTACGGCAACTAACGGTCTTGGAATGGGGCTTGCTTCCACCGCCGTGCTTATAATGGCCGGTCTCTCTGTCTCTCTTCTCAGAAATGTGATCACTCCTGAGATTCGCATTCCCGCTTTCGTACTTATTATCGCTACCATTGTGACCATTGTCGATATGACCATGAATGCATATCTCCATGATCTCCATAAAGTCCTAGGCCTCTTTATCCCGCTGATAGTTACGAACTGCGCCATTTTGGGACGTGCAGAATCTTTTGCCTCACGCAAATCGCCGCTCAAAGCGACTTTTGATGGTTTGATGATGGGAATAGGTCTTACAGTTGCTTTGGTTTTGCTCGGGGCAGTGCGCGAAATACTTGGAGCAGGTACACTTTTTGCTAATGCACCATTACTTTTGGGTGAAAGTTTATCATTCTTAGAATTAACGGTTATACCGGACTACGGTGGTTTTTTGATACTTTTACTTCCACCCGGCGGTTTCATTGTACTTGGATTACTGCTTGCATTAAAAGCTCTTATAGATGGTAAGGCAGTCAAGCCTCAACTAGTTGATGATAGCCATCAACATACAGAATATGCATTTACGCTCAACACTCATAAAGCTGATCGTGCAAAGGAAGATTAATAATGAATGTAGGGATTGCTTTCGCTAAACCAGCAGGACAGGTTTGGATGAAATTAGAGGTACCAGATGGCAGCACAGTGCTAGACGTGATCAAACACTCTGGGATTTTAAAACAGTTTCCAGAAATAGATCTAGATATTAACAAAGTCGGAATTTTTGGACAGATTACGAAACTTGACAAAGTTGTTGCTGAGGGTAGTAGAATTGAAATTTACAGACCAATTACTGCTGATCCTGAGCTACTAGAATCGCAAAATTAAACTGATAAATAGTACTTATCCTTGAGGATTTACCAATCACCTTAACTTCGTTTGCAGCTGATCTGCTTTAGCTAGTGATCGCAATCTTTTATTATGATAAAAACACTTACTTGGGTAAGTTTGCCGTTTCTGATTTAAACTTGCGAACTACCCAAGTTAGTGCTAAACGACTCTTTAGATGAGCTGATTACATTTTTCTTGGATACTCATTACTGTTTACGGACATGCTTTATTAGAAAAGCTCAATAGTTAATTACTTTAATAAACTTTGCACAAGTTTTTCAAATTCCTTAACTACAAAGATCGTAGTTTAGTGGCTGAAATCAGAACATTGTTCAGATATGAGTTTAAAAAAAGTTGGATAATACGACTTAAATCTATACATTTCTCTCGTATAGCCGCTTTCAAACACTACTAACCAATTCTTTATTCCATAATGATAACATCTAACTGTTAACCTCATAATTTTAAAGCAGTTTTAAAAAGCGCTTTATATTTTTTACTTTTAACAATATCCTCTCCAAAATTCTTACTAAGTTAAGTGATGACTTATCTAAATTAGTTAGATTATTTAATTAGTTTTTAAAATTAGAGTTGTATCAACAAAATACTATAGTATTACTCATATTTCTATATATACATAACTTTTAAATGTATAAAGTAACTCTGTAATATATCCATCTTCTAATTAGCACTTATTTACGTGTCGTGCTGTAGACTAATTTAGCATAATCATATTGGGATAATAAACTAAAACTTTTTTTAGCATCGAATAACTAAATTTTGCTTTCCCTTAACAAAAAGACCTAGATAAGTTACCTGAAAAGTCAGGGATAAAATTATTCAAATAATTTAGACTTACTAAGCCTAATTTCTAATTACTCTTACTACAAATTTAAATGATCTTATAAAAATAAAATGACTATTGAAAACATTCGAACTGTACAAAAACTATAAACACATACATACATTCTAGCCTCTAATTGTTAGTATCTCTGCTTACCTTTCGAAACAAACAATAAACTAAATTCTTCTGGCTTCTGACTAAAGAAGCAGCTGAAAATCTGAAAATCAGTTGAAATAATATGGCAAACCTTTTAAAAACTATTTAGATGCATAGCTAAATAGTGGAGCTCAATTCACGTGTTGCTTGGAATGAGATTTAAATAACGACTTGAGTGTAAAGGAAGCGATACATCGATTGGCTTTGATATACACCTTCAAAATTTAGATACTAAAAGTGAGTTAC
>JABSQE010000007.1 GCA_013214245.1 Hyphomicrobiaceae bacterium | reverse complement strand
CAATACTTGAGCGCCTTGATGATGATACTCGTGGTATGGGTACAACCGACTACAACTATGATCTAGTCCGTTAGATAGCGTCGATCCACCTGGTTGATTCTGCCCACTTTTGCCGTTAGAAATCACTCAGGTGGATAAAATTTGTATCCTGGGAGTTGTTTATGCCAAGCGTGATGTTGCGCAAGGGAAGTGATGGAAAAATATCCTTCTATGCAGCAAAGAAAGATCTTGAGGAAACCACTGTCTCAGTAGAACGAGATGACAATGACATTAAAAGTGTACATTAGAATAGTCAGATGGGTCTAAATATTACATCGATCCTATCTCTCCTCCGCCTGAGTTTCCTACAACGATGCACTTCAAGCGTTGCTGATATGGTAGATCCTACTACTTCTTTAGAAGAGGTAGCTGGTGATACATAGTAACGATAATTGGATAATGCATCTGCATCTCGCATATAGTTTGTCTTCTCAGTATTTGCACAAAAGCAAAAAATAGTATGTTCTCAAAAAGCTAGACATTTTTACGCAGTGTGGGCCATATGATTACGTACCATATTACATAAATTCAACCGAGGTTGGTTGCATTATTTCTGTTGACTTCTAGAACATATGTTTGGCACATTTTTGGAGTGTTTATTAATCATAGCATTGTAATTTGTCTTTCTCTCGAGACTTCCCTGTTTACATTTGGGTTAAATAAGTAAAAACGAGAAAGGTCGCCGTTCAGCCACTGTCAATTTACATAAAAAGATCATAAATCAAGAAGATATAGGAAGCCCGAAACATGAGTGAAACAACGTTGCCAAGAGAACTTGCGCTGCGAGTAGGGTTGGCCGCTCGCGCTATGCCTGATATGTCAACTAGTAGTCTTCTGGATGTGTTGGATAAAGCTGTCGGTCTTCCCTTAACTATTTCTAAGCTCGATTGTCTCACCGTTAAGACTTTTCGTAAGGCAGGGGGTGAGGCTATGATGGCAGTACCTGGTGCCATGGTAAGAACGGCAGTTGGTTATTTAAAAGGAGCAGAAAATGGCTTCGATTGCCCTGACGTTGAAGCTTACGTTGAGGGAGATCTGCCTGGCTCACTTCGTGTGGCTTGTGCCTCTAATGGTGGGGAGTTACTTGACGGCCACTTTGGTTCTTGTAAGCAATTCTTAATCTATCAAGTGGCACCTAGTGAAATAAGATTAATTGCTGTTAGGCCTTCAGTAAGCGAGGAGGACAGCGTTTTAATTGATGATGTCAATGTTGATAAAAATGCGTTACGCGCTAAAAAGGTTAGTGATTGTCAGATTCTTTACGTTGTCTCTATCGGCGGTCCTCCTGTTGCGAAAGTTATCAGAGCAGGTGTCCATCCTATCAAACGTCCTAACGGTGGAAATGCGAGAGTGATAGCTAGTGAATTAATGCAGGTTTTAAAGAGTGATACTATCCCGCCTTGGCTTGCCAAGGTGCTAGGAAAGACACCTTTAGAGCGCGCAAGAATTGAAATAAGTAATATGGATGGAATAGAATGATTGATGAACAAACTGTTGTGGCCGTTATTGCTAAGGTTGAAAGATTGGGCGTTGAAGAAGATACCGTTCGGAATCTGCGTAAAGACTGGGAAGATATACATTTTACGTACTGCATGGATGATGATATTGGTATCCAGGATCCTTATAAGCAAGCAGACGGCTTTAATGTATACCTAGTCACGGGTCGTGATCAATGTGTATCTTTTACATCATCACTCGAAAACGCAACAGGTTTAGTTATCGCTTCGCTTGATGTTGATGCTGTTTAGTAAAGCTTTTCATTGCCACTTTAGATGGGTTCTTTTGAAAGAATAGCTTTAGGTCGCTGTTGTCAATCCCATTCGGTCATCATGAGGATAAAGGAATGTATGCTACATGTAATACTTTTGGATGATCCAAAAGCTATTTGATATCAGCTGAATACCTTCCGTTGCAGGTTGATTTTTATTATAGTCTTGTAAGAAACGTAATTTTTTTAGCTCAACTTCATAGCGACGAACATCTTGTAAACGGTTCTTATCTGCAAGCTCAGTTTGAGATAGCTCTATTGTCGACTGGGATTTGTTCTGTAACCTATAGTAGTTCATCAGCAAGCGGTATAGACGTGAGGGTAGTCAATTTTCTTTCATCACCATGATAACATAGAGCTACTTTAGGCTGAAGCAAGGAAGATGCTGATACAACTATTGACATAATATTCAAAAAAACTCTCTACCTTTTCTGTTATGTTCAGTCTTTATCTAAACTAACTAGTATTTTTATGTCTCCTTAATTTCTGTAATATTTTAGGTAGATGTCACGAGATTTTCGTTGCCAAACTTATGGGTTGAATATTTCTGAATAGGGCAAATCAAAGTTATAAGAAGTAACTTCTGCTGTTGCCTCGCACGTAGTTAGGGCTAGACGTTTATTGTATGTTTTCCGACAAGTTAAAGAAAGAATTTATTCAATGAAATCAATTGTTTAATTTCTGGCACGCCACTTGCTAAATCAATAATGATAAGATCATCCTGGCACACAATTTGAGCGCATGCCATTTTAGGAGATTTGCTATGAAGTCGAGTGACATTGCTGCGTTATTAGACGAACCAGCCTGCGGACATAATGCGAAATCTAAATCAGGTTGTGTACGACCAAAACCGGGAGGTAGTGCAGGTGGTTGTGCATTTGATGGGGCTCAAATTGCATTATTGCCCATAACAGATGTGGCTCACATAGTGCATGGTCCTATAGCATGTGCGGGTTCGTCCTGGGATAATCGTGGCACGCGTTCAACAGGACCAACGCTTTATCGTGTTGGTATGACGACTGATTTGACTGAGCATGATATTATAATGGGGCGTAGTGAGAAGCGGCTCTTTTATTCTATAAAGCAAGTTTTGGAAACTCACAGGCCTGCAGCAGTATTTGTTTATAACACTTGTGTTCCGGCACTTATTGGTGATGACCTTGAAGCAGCCACAAAAGCTGCAACGAGGAAATGGGGAGTGCCTATCATTCCCGTAGATGCAGCAGGTTTTTATGGTACTAAAAATTTAGGTAATCGCATTGCTGGCGAAGCCATGGTTAAGTACGTAGTTGGTACGGGTGAACTTCCACCGTTAAGCGCTGATGGTGTGCGGAAAGATATTAAGACTTACAATGTTAATTTAATAGGTGAGTATAATATCGCTGGTGAGCTGTGGCACGTTTTACCTTTGCTAGACGATTTGGGTTTGCGTGTCATTTGCACTCTTTCGGGAGATGCACGATTTCACCAGGTTCAGGCAATGCACTTGGCTGACGTAAACATGATGGTCTGCTCTAAAGCAATGATAAATGTTGCACGCAGATTAGAAGAAGAATATGGAACCCCATGGTTTGAGGGTAGTTTTTATGGCATTAGCGATGTCTCGGCTGCGCTACGCAGTTTTGCTTCAATAATTGGTGATGATGATCTTAGCTTTCGAACGGAAGTTTTGATTGCTCGAGAGGAGGAAAGGCTTGCTAAAGCCCTTGAGCCTTGGCGTTCTGAGCTTAAGAATAAACGAGCACTTTTATATACTGGCGGAGTAAAATCATGGTCAGTGATTGCAGCGTTGCAAGACCTGGGTATGGATGTGGTTGCAACCGGCACCAAAAAATCTACAGAAGAAGATAAAGCACGCATTCGTGAGTTGATGGGCGAAGATGCTAAAATGCTTGAAGACGGTAATCCTCGTGCTTTGCTCGATACCATTGCTCAACAAAAAGCTGATCTGCTAATTGCAGGTGGTCGTAATATGTATACTGCCCTAAAGGCGCGAGTGCCATTTCTTGACATTAATCAAGAGCGTGAATTTGCCTATGCTGGCTATGAAGGCATGCTAGAGTTAGCACGGCAGTTGGCTCTTACCATTAATTCGCCTGTTTGGATTGCAGCAAAGTCTAAAGCACCTTGGCTTAATTTGTCCCCTAAAACGATAGGCGAGGTAGTAATCAAAAATGAGTCCGCCGGTGGTGCTTTTACAAAAGTGGTAAAACGCAATAAAGCGCTGTCTGTCAGTCCGCTTAAGTCGAGTCAGACTATTGGAGCAGCCCTTGCATTTTTAGGATTTCACAAAGCTATGCCAATGCTGCATGGTAGTCAGGGTTGTACAGCTTTTGGTAAGGTTTTTTTTGTTAGACACTTTCGTGAGCCAATTCCATTGCAGACAACAGCAATGGATCAGGTTTCCACAATTATGGGTGCTGAGGATAATGTTGTCGAGGGTTTAGCGGCAATATGTGAGAGGTCCTTACCACAGATCATCGGAATTCCAACAACGGCACTATCTGAGACTCAGGGTAGTTATGTCGAGCGCGGCATTAAAAGTTTTAGGTCTCAGTATCCCGAATACTCGGAAACAGCAGTTGTTCATGTTTCAGTGCCCGATTACAAAGGTTGTCTTGAGACGGGCTTTGCCGAATCTGTGCATGCAATCATTAATAGTCTCGTCCCTCAGACATCAACTGGAGAAAAGCATGCTGGTGTCGAACCTAGTAAACAACTTAATGTTTTGATTGGCTCAGCTTTGACTCCTGGTGATATTGAAGAGTTGAAGTTTTATATCGAAGCCTTTGATCTTGTGCCGTTTGTCATACCAGACCTCTCTGATTCACTAGATGGCCGTTTGACGGATCAAGATTTTAACGCGTTAACGATTGGGGGTACACGCGCGCACTTATTATCGAAAGTTAACGAAGCGCGTGCAACGCTTGTGATTGGAGAATCTCTACGTCAAGCCAGTGAGCTCCTTGAGTCCCGTACCGGTGTAGCAAGCTTTAGAATTGATCATGCAGTGGGGCTCGGCGGAAGTGATGCCTTAATTTGCGCACTAAGTGAGATAACAGGTAAAAAAGCCCCGAAATGGATAGAGAAACAGCGTGCGCAGCTGCTTGATGCTATGCTCGATTCCCACTTTGCTATTTCTACAACACGATTTGCCATAGCTTGTGATCCGGATCTCCTTTTAGCATTTACTGATCTGGTTGCTGAGATGGGAGGACAGACTGTTGCTGCAGTTTCATCCGGCGACTCGAGTGTTTTATGCCGCATTAAAGCCCCTTTAGTCCAGCTTGGAGATCTTGAGGATTTGGAGAGACTAGCTATTGAAGGTCAAGCCGAGATGGCCATCGGAAACTCTCATGTTGCTACGCTTGCTAAACGGTTAGGTCTTCCAGTTTTGCGAGCTGACTTTCCGCAGTATGACCTTATCGGCGGCTACCGTAGGACTTGGGTTGGCTACCGTGGTGCGTCTCAAGCCCTGTTTGACATTGCTAATGAACTGAACAATCTTGAGCGTGGTGAGATTGCTCCTTATAGATCTATATATGCGCATTTAGAAGTCGATGCTTAAGGCTGCCGGATTTAGTCATTTAAAAAGGAGAGCCGGATATGCTTGCACGACGCCTTGCTGTTGTACATGATAGTTCTATACCTCAGGACAAAAACCAGGAACTCCGTGTTGCCTTTGCTTCAAGTGACCGTAAAACTATTGATCAGCATTTTGGTTCAGGAACATTGTTTATTGTTTATGCTATTACAATGAATTCAAGTCGTTTTGTTGAGGTTTTAGAATTTCCGTCAGCACTTCGAGACGGTAACGAAGGCAAGTTGGTTGCTCGCGTTGAAGCTTTACGCGGTTGCAATGCGGTTTATGTCCAGGCTATCGGCGCATCTGCAATATGTCAGCTTCGTAGTGCTGGTATCTATCCTCTAAAGGTGGAACGCAACACGTCAATTTCCCACTTGATTTCTGCTCTTCAGAATAAGATCAGGACCGATCCTCCAGCTTGGGTTGTTGCCGCATTTATAGAGGACAAGGATCCAGACCGCTTCGATCGTATGGATGAGGAAGGCTGGGAAGATTGGGATATATAGAATGAGTGAGTTTGTATCCAACAACCGAGCAGACGATTATCATGATGAGCGTGTGCTTACAAGCCGAATGCGTGTTATGGCTGTCCAGAATGGGTGGTTTCATCTTCAAGGTGAGCGAGAGGCGTCGTGTGCGAGCTGCGCAGTAAAGTCGAGATGCGGTGTAAAAGACACGTCATACCTTACGCCTCAGGCAACGTCGCAAATCTGTGCGCCTGAAGCTGTCCTAACTGTTGGTACAGCGGTCAAAAGGCCAGTAGTGGGTGATGAAGTAGTTGTGACTATTTCAGGGAATGAGTTCCTCCGCCTTGCTATGCTAGCCTATCTGCTGCCATCGGTAACTTTGGCGGGCACAACGTGTCTTTCTGCACTAGCTGGTCTTAATGATGCAGAGACTGCTATTTTGGCCCTTATTGCTTTCACTGTTTCGTTTTTGCCGCTTTGGCGACGCGAACGGACAGGCACTGGCCTAACAACATTCGCTATTGAAGCACCATGGCAGACATGTAGTAAAGTTGATACAGAAAGCTCCTTCTTTAAAGCTCCTAAAAATGGAAATCAAACATGACGACTGGAACGCTCCACATCGATATTTCAGACCCAGGGCTCTCAAGTGAGATCGTTGAAGAGATTGTTCGTCAAATGCGAGCGATCGATACCTATGGTACTTACGATAATTCGGATGATGTTGAGATAATCGATCCATTTATCTTAACTAAAGAGCGCAGACGCGAGATACCTATTGTTGGGGATCCTGACGAAATAACTCTAGCGCGTCTTAAGGCTTATTATAACGCGGTCTCTGTAATGATTGAGAAACGTACTGGATTGATGGCCGCCCCTGTCGTCAATCTCTCGTATGAAGGGTTTGGGCATGTGTTTGTAGTAGTTGGAAAACTTGTTACTGTAGATCGCACACTACGTGACGTGCACCGCTTTGGCTTTGCTTCATTGCAGGATTTGCAGAACGAAGTTGACAAATTGATCGATAAGGCTGTTGTGCTTATTGAAGCACATCGTGATGTCGCTACACTCTAGAGGCCTTTCAACAACGGTCTTAATTATAAAATACTCTACAGGCGTAATTGCGTTGTTCTAAGCGACCATAGGGAATTGATCATGACCGACGAAGACCTTAAAGCTATGCTAAAAAAAGTTCGTAAACTCAAGAGGATTGCGAGTGAAAAGGCCGGTGAATTACATGACTTGGTTGAAGACCGTCTGCCGGCTGCCTACGAAGAAATTCCATCTATTGCAAGCGCTACTTACGAAGCTTGTAAAGCTTGGGCAGAAGCAGAAAAACTGTTGCCTGAACAGAACTGTAAAGACATTGTTTGAAGCTTATTTAAATTAACTTTAAATAATGGAATCTGATGCTGACTACTACATTTATTAATGAGGAGCATTAATTATGTCAGAAATTACTGGTCTTACTCGGGGCGGTGAGCCTTATACTCCTAAGTTTCTTATGAAGTTGGAGCAAACCAATTGCATTGGTTGCGGTCGCTGTTACAAGGTGTGTCCCCGTGATGTCTTCAAACTTGTCGAGCGCGGTGAGAGCGATTCAGATTTGGATGATGATGATGATGATGATGATGACCTAGACGATGATGTTACGATGGTTATGGCTCTAGCCAATGCACTGGACTGCATCGGATGCGAAGCTTGTTCACGTGTCTGTCCTAAGAGCTGCATGCTTCACGAGCCGTCTGCTATAGCTGCTTGAAGCTTGCCTTCTGTGGTTTGATTTAATTAAGTACTTGCTGGAATAACATTGCATTGTAGTTTAAATGTTGTTCCGGCCCTACAGTTGATTAAGTGCTGGTGTCCCTAACAAAGTCTGTTAAATATGTAAGACGTATGTATTATGTATACAGTTTTCTTATCTGGGAATTGACAAAATTGGTTGATATCTCCACCTCCATCCTCAGGCAACGGAATAAATAGTGAATCACTTCGTTCGCTGTCTAATTATAGGCTTGATTTTTGTGTCGCAAGTGTTTTGTGACATCTGCTTCAGGTTGTCTCCTACTTTAGCAGGAGAAGTTAAATTAGCTGTAGCTTCCAACTTTCTGAAACCTCTTCGTGTGCTTGCTGAAATTTTTGAGCATGATACTAATACAGTTGTCAGGATTAGTGCAGGCTCAACAGGCAAACTTTACGCACAAATCAAGCAAGGTGCACCTTTCGATGTTTTTTTAGCTGCGAATGCTCGAGAGCCTGCACGCCTTGAAAACGAAGGAGACACTGTTGTAGGTTCACGGTTTGCATACGCATTGGGTCGGCTTGTGTTGTGGACACGAGATCCTAAGCAGGATCCCAGACAACTGTTGATTGACGGTCATTATAAACACATCGCGTTAGCTAACCCCAAATTAGCACCTTATGGACAAGCCAGTCTCAAGGTTCTAGAAAGACTCGGAGTATCTGAAATTGCACATCAAGGCTTAATTACTTGCGAGAATGTAGCCCAAGCGCATCAATTTGCAGTTGCTGGAAACGTTGAACTTGCGTTCTTAGCCTATTCCCAAAATATATTCACTAAAGATCTATATCGCGGTAGCAGCTGGCTTATACCAAACGACTACTATCCTAAAATTTTACAGGAGGCGGTGTTATTGAAATCAGGCGCAAATAACCAGGTAGCAATAAATTTCCTCAAATTTCTCAAATCAGAACCTATAAAAAGACGCATCGTTGCTTTTGGCTACAATGTGGAGTAAACCAATGTTACAAAGCCTAAGCATTATTAACTATGGTCCGATCCTTCTAACTCTGCACCTTGCTACTATTTCGCTTGCCATTATGTTCATGATAAGTATGCCGCTAGCTTGGTGGTTGGCTAACACCAAGAGTCGTTTGGGGCGCGTTGTAGAGACGCTTACGGCTTTACCGTTAGTTCTTCCTCCAAGTGTTCTAGGATTTTATCTACTTGTTTTTCTTGGTAAAGGAAGCTTTATTGGTGAAACCTGGACATCGATGACCGGAGAGCCTCTAGTATTTACATTTTCTGGTTTAGTAATTGCCTCTTGTATTTATTCTCTCCCGTTTGTCGTACAGCCATTACAAGCTGGTTTTGAGGCACTTGACAAACGCACTATTGAAGCTTCGTTATCGCTCGGTGCTTCATCTTTACGAACATTTTTAGACGTAATGTTACCGAACATGCGCCGCAGTTTAGTAGTAGCCAGTGTTCTAGGCTTTGCGCACACAGTGGGTGAATTTGGTGTGGTTTTAATGGTGGGCGGCAACATCCCAGGCGAAACTCAGGTTATATCTATTGCTATTTACGAGCATGTAGAGAGCATAGAGTATGAAGCAGCGCATTTATTGTCTTTAATGCTATTAGCATTTTCGTTTGTAGTATTGCTAGCTGTGTATGGAACTCAAGGTGTCAAACGGGAGTCGACGATTGCATGACATCTCTTACAGTAAACCTTAAATTTCGTCGGCTATCATTCACGTTAAACTTGTATGCTGAAATCCCGGGAACGGGGATAACCGTTTTGCTCGGACCATCAGGCAGTGGGAAAACTACTCTAATGCGTCTCATTGCAGGATTTGAAAAAGCGGATGCGGGCAGCATCTGTTTTGGGCAAAATACTTGGTTTAATTTAGATCAAGGTATAGATGTTCCTGTTAGAAAACGTAATGTAGGAGTTGTATTTCAAGATTATGCTCTGTTCCAAAACATGACTGTTGCGCAGAATATAGGTTATGGAGTGGCAAAAAAAGTGCGTCCGGCAGCTGTGACAAGGTGGGTCGAGCGTCTTAATCTCTCAGGTTTGGAGAAACGCTATCCTTCACAGTTGTCAGGAGGGCAGTGTCAGCGCGTTGCACTCGCTAGAACGCTAGCTACTAATCCTGATCTATTACTTTTAGACGAGCCATTTTCAGCTGTTGATAGTCATCTTCGCTTTCAACTCCGCACCCAATTAATTGAGTTGGTTGCGGCAATAAAAAAACCAGCCATCTTGGTAACACATGATCTAGAAGAAGCACGTCAGGTGGCCGATTGGATTGGTGTCATTACAGCTGGGCGTTTAGCTCGGTTCGGGGCTGCTCGAGATATTTTTAACGATCCTGGCGACTACAAAACCGCGACTGTACTGGGTTGGCGTAACTTATTACCACTTACATTAAATCAAGATGGTTCTTTGTCTAATTTTAAGATAAGCACCAAATCTCGACTGGCTGTAGGTCCTTGGGGACAGATCCAGGTGAATGGTATTCCTGAATCGGCTAAGTGGTTGGCAATCCGAGCTGAACATATTAATCTGAAACGTAGATCTCATTCTGAGTGCGCGTTACAAGTAAAAGTCGCGGGCTTTCGTGAATTGGGAGCAGTTAAAGAATTATTGTGCCGCCTACCGGATAGTACGTTTCTTTACATTCATTGCCCTTGGGATGTTACGTTACCGTCCCTAGGTGAGATGATTATGGTACACCTCCCGGTGCAACACTTGAGAGTTTTGGGTGATGAGATTTCGCTTACAGGTTGGCGCTTAAGAAGTCTAACGTCAAAGGATTCAGATCTTGGTGAAGTTCATGCCGGCTATTACTGACATTTTTGTCATTAGATAGCTTTGATTCGTATTCGTTAACAATAGTTAAGGAACAGTACCAATGCTACGAAAATCCGTTTTGTTAACTACCTGCTTTGTTCTGTTAACGGTATTAGTGACGTTATCAATTTCAAGGATTTTTAATAGTGACAGAGAATATAGGGAAACAATTTATGTTTTCGGTACTTTAGTGGATATTGTTATTCGAGGCGAGACAGTTCAAAAATCAAGAGAGGCCACTTCGGAAATCGCCCGCGTGTTCAAACGCGTGCACGTTGATTGGCATGCTTGGAAATCGGGTGGTGAATTAAACGAATTAAACGAAGCGTTAGCGCGTGACGAAGACAAAGAGATTAGTGATGAGCTAATTTGGCTATTAAAGACATCACAACGCCTTACAATCCAAAGTGAGGGTCTCTTTGAACCAGCCATTGGTAACCTTATAGCTGCGTGGGGTTTTCATAGCGATATCTCCCCGCAAGGAGTTCCACCTACAAATAAGACGATTTTAAAGCTAGCAGATACAAGTCCAAGCTTGCAGGATCTTGTGTTTGATGGACATACAGTCCGCTCCAGTAAAACGTCCGTACGCATTGACTTGGGTGCTGTAGCTAAAGGAGCAGCACTTGATCTCGCAGCTGATGTTTTGAAGCGTCGTGGCATCGAGAATGCAGTTCTCAATGCGGGCGGCGATCTTAATGTTTTAGGCAAGTATAAGGCACGTGCTTGGAAAGTTGCAATTCGCGATCCCACAAGCTGGAACGCCATTGCTTCGATAGATATGCGACCAGGTGAGGTTCTTTACACCTCGGGCAACTATGAAAGATATCTCGAGCACAATGGTGTGCGCTTTTCACATATTCTTGATCCACGCACGGGATATCCGGTAAATGATATTATTTCAGCTAGTGTATTGCATACCAAAGGTATGGTAGCCGATGCTGCAGCAACCGCACTCGCAGTAGCAGGTCCTGAGGACTGGGCACGGATAGCTTGGCGAATGAATGTTAAATTGGCACTTTTGGTGGATAGTAGAGGTAGGTTATACATAACACCAGCAATGGAGCGTCGTTTGAAGTTACTAAAAGTCGCTACCGATATTTTTATCGTAGAGCCAACTAACGTGACGTACGGTACGGAATATTAAGTCTCTTTAGAGATTAGAAAGATAAAGACTGAAAATTCAAAAAAAGATTTGATTTATTCTTACTTAACGTTTTCAAAAAAATGATGTCGCTTAGTGCTAAGATAGAGCCGTAGAATCTCGATTAGATTTATATATATATCTTTTATGGGTAAAGAAATAGCGCTAAACTATTGCTAATCTCAAAGTCAAGTATCGATAGTATAATAGTAAATAGTATTTACGCTGTTGCGGTTGGACTTTAGATGTAAATAAAACCGTATTTAGCTATCTGCATTAGCCAAGGATACTATTCTCTCAGCTAAATAACATAATCTTCTCTTAGATTATCGAAAGGCTTTAGTATTCTTAGTTTTACTTAAAAAAAACTGAAAAGTGAGAGTAGTTTATTTTTTTAGTTCTGTGATAGGTGTTATCCACAGTCAGTAATGTTTACTCCAGTAAGTTTTTATGCCAGTTTAATAGCAGTCTGGTTGTAGCTTAAGTTGCATTATTTCTAGTTGATAATCACTTTTCAGCTAGTGTTATAGTTTTGGCTTGTGTTGCTCGAAGCGATTATATCTTGTTATTTGATCCCTTTTGGTATTAACCAAGAATATAAGTCTATGGCTTACTGAGCTTAGAGCATCAATTTGTAGCTTTATTGACTTATTGGAGCTGCCGCAGTGCGTAAAGACAGGTAAAGATGCTGATGATGGTGTAGCACACATGGCTTAATCGATGCGGTGATTAAGACAGTGTCGAGATTAGATTATTCTTTTACTTGACAGTGGAATAAAGGCAGCATCATCTTAGGATGGTATAAATAAGCAGACCCGTTTAAGCTAACGCCACGTTTTGGCTTAGCGAGCTCGGAGATAAGTACATCGATTGGAGAGATTATGATCGGAAAAAAAGTTCCTCAGGTAACTTTTCGAACGCGAGTTCGTGACGACAGTATTGGAGGTTCTAATCCATTTCGCTGGGAAGACAAAACTAGTAAAGATTATTTCAATGACAAACGTGTCATCGTGTTTTCATTGCCTGGTGCCTTTACGCCGACATGCTCAACTTATCAACTACCTGACTTTGAGAGGCTTTACGGTGAGTTTTCTAAAGCTGGTATCGATCAGATTTACTGTATTTCGGTTAATGATGCATTTGTAATGAACGCTTGGGGTAAATCTCAAAATATTAAAAATATCGGCCTTATTCCTGACGGTTCTGGTGAATTCACCCGTAAAATGGGCATGCTTGTTTGTAAGGACAATCTGGGCTTTGGAATGCGCTCATGGCGTTATGCGGCTATTGTTAATAACGGTACAATTGAAGCTTGGTATGAAGAGCCTGGATACTCTGATAACTGTGAAAGTGACCCTTACGGCGAATCATCACCTCAGAAACTTCTTGAACATTTAACGGGTAACAAAGTGTAACCCGAGAAGTTGTAATACAGCTAGCTTTACGATTTCGGCCACGACGCCTCACCTGATTCTGGCGATCGTGGCTTTTTTGCGTCTACTAACACGTGAACAGCCCTCATAACAATCTTTTGCAACACAACTAAAAATGTTTATAGATTTAGGTGTTTTCTTGAATATCGCCTATCTCAAGTATACTATATAAGTTTTCCTAATTCACTTGCTATTTTATTAATTACATTGTTACAAGGCAAGACTAGACAGTAGCTTTATGTTTTCAGAAGCAATATATTCTTTAAGTCGTCACCACATTTACAGTAGAAATCATCGACTAGGTATTTAAATGCGTTAGCGACTCACTTGTCTCCTGGAGTTATTATTATGCTGGATGCCAATTCAAAAAAACTTAGTATAGGAGATTACTAGTATCTATCTCGTTTTGCTATAAATTGTGGTGTGTGCACAATTAGTAACCTTAATTAAAGTCAAATTTTAATAAATGTTTTGAACGTTATCCTTAAAAAGAGGATTTCTACAGCGAATCTCGTTAACAATTATATCCATGAGGAAAACCACTAGAATTATTGGAATAGATCCCGGTCTTCGCCGTTCGGGGTGGGGTGTTATTGAAAGCAACGGTACTATACTCTCATATATCGCATCGGGTTTTGTTACTTCAACAAACACGAAAGGACTTGCGTACCGTCTTAAAGAGATTTTTGAAGGTCTTTCTTATGCTGTGCAGATTCATTCGCCCTATGAGGCTGCTGTTGAAGAGACTTTTGTGAATGATAACGCTAGAGCAACTTTGAAACTTGGACAAGCTAGAGGGATGGCTTTACTTGCTCCTGCACTTTACGGCTTGGTTGTCGCTGAGTACTCTCCAAACCTCATTAAAAAGACTGTGGTTGGTACTGGGCATGCAGAAAAAGGACAAATACAAAATATGGTGAGGTTGCTTTTGCCCAAGGCAAGTTTCGTTAATTCTGATGAATCAGATGCGCTGGCTATTGCGATATGCCATGCTCATCAGCGTTCCAGAGCTGATCTCCGCATTGTATAGATGTAGCATGAGTAATCTTCAATCATGATTGGAAAATTACGTGGAATAGTAGATCTTGTTGGCGAGGCGCATTGCATAGTTGATGTCAGTGGGGTAGGATATGAAGTAGCGACGACTGTTAGAGCTTTAAATAGCATGAGTGTTGGAGACCAGATTTCTCTAATAATAGATACTCACGTTCGCGAGGATGCTATAAAATTGTATGGTTTCACCAGTGAAAAAGAGCGGGATTGTTTTCGAATTCTGTTACGCGTTCAAGGGGTGGGAGCTAAAGCATCATTAGGCGTGCTAAGTATTCTCGCACCTGACGGTTTAATTGAAACCATTCTAGCAGGAGATTGGTTTACAATCAGTAAGACACCTGGTATTGGCAAGAAAATCTCCCAACGCATAGTAACAGAGCTTNAAGATAAAGTATTGCCACTGGCTGAAGTTGGAGCTGTAGGATCAACAAAACACGATACTCCAATAAATACGCCAGTGTCAGGTTGCTCATCTGTAACAGAGGCGACTTCCGCATTATGTAATTTAGGATATCAGCCAGCGCAGGCTTCTGAAGCTGTTACTTTGGCAGCTAAAGATATTGGAGATAACCCGCAAACAGCGGAGCTCATTCGTAGAGGCCTTAAAATATTATCACATTTAGTTTAATAGTTTTTTTCAGATGCAGCGATAACGTGAAGTTAATCAAGCCATGTCAGATATACAACACGTAGTTTTTATTTTTATCTCTTTGACAGCTCCGCTTGTAGCAAGTTATTTCGTTTACTTTCTCTACAGCCACATTAATTACACAACAGCATTCAATATTTAGTTATGGTGAGTTGTTGCGGTCACACTACCTGAGTTATCTAACACTCCATTACATACTGTTTGTCTTAGGTATAGCATTTATGAAAGTTTACGTATGTACCGCAATTCCTGCTTCGATATTAGGTATTGTATTGTCACTCATGGTTGCTAAAATTTGCGTGTCACCTGGCTTAAAACTGGCTGTATCAGCGTTTTTAGTTTCACGGTTACTTTTATCCTTATGCCATTTAATCATAATAATTCCTTAACAATTTTTTCATTCGGTGCTGGTTTGGTGGGTGTTATGTGTTGTCTCGGCATGTTGAAATTAGGTTTTTTGACACGCAGGAGTAAGCTTTAATATATTAACATAAGATGAACACATGATCGAAAATAAACGTATACTTTCATCTCTGCCATCTCATTCAGATGTGACACACGCATCTGTCAGGCCTCAGTCTTTAGAAGACTTTATTGGCCAAGAGCAGGTTCGTGCTAACCTTCATGTCTTTATTCAAGCAGCAAAAGCGCGTGGCGACGCACTCGACCATGTATTGTTTGTAGGTCCACCTGGTCTTGGTAAAACTACACTAGCTCAGATTATGTCTAAGGAACTTGGAGTTGGTTTCCGTTCTACTGCAGGTCCAATAATATCTAAGACAGGTGACCTTGCGGCATTGTTAACTAATTTGGAAGAGCACGATGTATTATTTATTGATGAAATTCATCGCTTGAACCCAATAGTAGAAGAAGTTCTTTACCCAGCAATGGAAGACTTCTGTCTTGACCTACTCATAGGAGAGGGTCCGGCAGCACGTTCCGTTCGAATTGAGCTTGCTAAATTCACTTTGATCGGAGCAACTACCCGTGCTGGATTGCTGACTACTCCTTTACGTGACCGTTTTGGTATTCCTGTGCGACTAAATTTTTACTCAGATGAGGAACTGCGCTTAGTGATTGAGCGAGGCTCTCGAGTTTTAGGGGTGCCTATTCACGCAGATGGCGCTCAAGAGATAGCGCGTCGTTCGCGAGGCACGCCACGCGTAGCAGGGCGTTTGTTGCGTAGAGTTCGAGACTTTGCTGTAGTTCAAAAGGCACAAGTTATCTCAGCTGAGGTTGCAGATAACGCTTTACGTATGATGGATGTAGACAGCGAAGGCTTAGATACGCTCGACCATCGCTATTTAAAGTGCATTGCAGAAAATTATGATGGTGGTCCGGTCGGTATTGAAACGCTGTCTGCAGCTTTATCCGAACCACGAGATGCATTGGAAGAGATTGTAGAGCCCTATCTTTTACAGAAAGGATTTATCGGACGCACTCCACGTGGCCGCGTTTTGACGCTGAGGACGTATCGTCACTTTAATATAATGGGCTTTGCTAAAAAAAATCTAGAGGTGCCGATTGCAATTTTGGATGAAAAGGAATCTACGAATAAAGCTATCATTGATCAAACTAAAAGCTGAGATTTTGCGCGAGTAGAATCCGTGTGGTGTTCTTGCGATTAGGAAAATCAAATATTAATTTTAACATAGGAAAATATTAAGCACTGATTGTTTAGATGTCATCTGCGCTTTCCTTATGAATACTATTAAGCTAGTCTACTAATATCTAATAGCAAATTTTAAAATTTCTTTTGCAATAATAGGTGTTTACTGTACAGGTTTAGTTTCTGCAGGATCATTAGGAGTGTGATTAGTAACTGTAGACATACGATGTCAAGAAAACTTTCTTCTTTATAACAAAGTGCTGTTCATTGTGAATAAGGTTTCGATTGAATTCCTAGTATCATCAATCACTTGATACATTAATAATGAAGATATAGATACCCAAAAAGCAATAACCAGTGCTTTAACACTTGCACGCTTTTCTTTACGGTGAAAGATCTTCGGTGTTTTATAGTTGGCGTGTTATGGTCGTACTAGATTAGAACATCAACAGTTTAAGTGTTGTTTTAGAATACGATAGGTTTGTGCCTACCCCATTAACGAAGGTGATGCAATGAGCGCAAGTCTTGCAGATATGCTATCGGCTACGGATGGTTTATTATTTCTTGAGCTTTTTTTGCAAGCACACATTGTTGTCCAAATCGTTATAATAATCCTTATCATTGCCTCTTTACGATGTTGGGTAATCATTTTTGAAAAACTTGTATATTTTCACCGTGCTCGTAAAGAGGCCGATAGCTTTGAGGCGATGTTTTGGTCAGCACATTCACTAGATGAGCTTTACGCTGACATATGTCGTAGCAAACCACCTATTGCAACTGCAGCACTTTTTATTGCAGCTATGCGTGAATGGAATAGGTCAACCTCATCTGAGGGAGGTATCAAGGCATTAAACGGTACACAAATGCGAGTTGAGAAAGTTATGGATGTAACCATAGGTCGTGAAATGGATCGGTTGGAACAGCGCTTAATATTTCTTGCTACGGTAGGATCTACGGCGCCGTTTCTTGGGCTTTTCGCTACTGTTTGGGAGATCATGGGTAGTTTTCAGGCCATTGCAGTATCTAAGACTACCAGTTTAGCAATAGTAGCTCCAGGTCTTGCAGAGGCTTTATTTGCAACAGCAATAGGGTTGATAGCAGCATTACCAGCGGTAGTCTTTTACAATAAATTTTTGGGGGAGGTTGCACGCGTTAATCAACGTTTAGAGGCTTTTGCTGATGAATTCTCAGCCATTGTGTCCAGGCAAATTGACACAACAAATCTAGGATAACAGATGGTATTTTAGTAAATAATAAATATGGAAATAGCATGTGTAAAAGATATGAGACGATGTTGTAGAAAACGTAGGCTAAGTAAGCCAATAAATAAGATTAATGTAACACCTTTTGTTAACATAATGCTTGTCCTGTTGATTACATTAATGGTCGCAGCGCCTTCATTAAACTCTGGCGTGCCTTTACAATCGCCCTCTAACGTAGGTCGCTCTTTTGAGTTAGAAAAACACGAACCGATTATCATTTCTATATTCAAGGATGGGAGTATTTACTTGGGTGAAGAAATGCAGGATCTAGTTAGATTGGACGAATTAGTTATTAAACTCAAAACAGAGTCTAGATATGATGGCAGTAGGAAGCACGTTTTCATACGAGGTGATGCCGAAGTAAATTATGGCGTGGTGGCTCAAGCGATAACTCATATCAAAGAGGCAGGTTTTAATAAATTATCTTTGGTAATACAGGCTGATTTAGGTGGTTAGGAAGCTTATTTATCATACATTTAGTATATTACAATCTAGTATTAAATTCTTCTTTTGCTCGTATCTGCAGACATAAATACTGTATTAATATCAATTTAAATATGTATTTGAACTAAAATGCGATGTAAAAATTTTAAGATGAGTTATCTTCAACTTTGTGATTATTCTCGAACTTAAGCTTACTGTGCTGGACTCTAGTCTCTTTTGATCTAGTTCTTAAACAATTGAGAGATAGAGCTGTAGTAGTTGTATTGTTCATAATATCGACGTAGATATGTTTAAGAATTGCCATGCTTTAAAAGTACAAAAACTATTTCTCTCAAACTTAGCAAGCAAACTGAACGACAGAATATAATTTAAAAAAGCTATTGACGTCTCTCATATCTCTGTATCTAGAAACCTATTAGGGTATCTCTTAAAGATAACAAAAGAGAAAAGAGGATAAAACTTAACGTCATTGAGACCAGTAAAAAAAGTACAATAATAGTTGACTTTCGCTGTTCGTCTGCATATTTCACGAGTTAGAGGAATATAGCTTTAATCTATTAATAGTACAGGTTCTGCCAAACAAAGTTGCTAAATCGGACAACACAAACTTTCGGTCAAAAGTAACTATTTAAAACTTATACAAGTTTATCCAAGAAATATTATGGCAGAACTGCTGTAGAAAAAAAAGTCAGTTTGATTGTGACCTAGCAATTTATTATCACTGGGAATATCGAGGTTGAATAGTGTGGGAAGTATTATAGCGAGCCAATCGTGTGGGATTCTTGTTCCAACTCAGCATCGAGTACCTCTGCGCTCGGAGCCGTCCGTAATCATGAAAAATGTACACCTTGCACCAAATTGCCACAAAACCTTTCCATAGATGACTAGGATCACATAATTTATCAGATTTAATCTACGAAACATGTTCAATACGAGCTACCTATGTTTGATTACTCGCAGTATCGCGAAATAAACTCTCCCTTAATGCTGAAAAAGTTAACACACTATTTTAACTCACGAATTTAATGTTCGGCAAACTCGCACTAACAGACAGATTTTCCGTACAATACTACATTTTAAAGTGAATAAGTGCTTGAAACCTTCCCAAAGTTGTCCTTTGGGTGTGCCAAGTCATTATAAGAAGTTGAGAGATGAGCAAATCGATCGGTTCAGCTAGGTTATTGCCTAATAACAGTATTTCGCGGCGAAGCGCTTTGCGCATTTTAGGGAGTAGCGTGGCAACGTGCGTGTTACCCAAAATGCTTATGGGTCAAACAAGAATAATAGTTAATGAATCTAAGCTCATACCCCAGTCACTCGCAATTTCTAACTTCATTGGCGAGGATAAAAGGCTTGGCACCGCTATTACTAAAATCGTCAAAGCCGATCTTGAAAGATCTGGTTTGTTTCGTTTCTTAGAACAAAAGATTTTTCTGCAAAAAACTGGTAACATAGATGTCTCGCCACGTTTTCTAGATTGGCGCTCGATTGGAGCTGAAGCGTTGGTGGTTGGTCGCACTATAAAACAAAAAAATGGACGCTTTACAGTACAGTTTCGTCTTTGGGATATTGTTCTTGGCAAGCTCTTGACGGGACAACAATTCTCTATTGCACCTAAACATTGGCGCCGCCTTGGTCATCTAGTTGCAGACCAGGTTTATCAAAAATTAACACTAGAGCAAGGTTATTTTGATACAAGAATTGTATTCATTGATGAGACTGGATCAAAACAACAACGTCTCAAACGCCTCGCGATTATGGATCAAGATGGTCATAATTTACAAATACTAAGTGATGGTCGCGAGCTAGTCATTACGCCACGTTTTAATCCTGTACAACAAGAAGTGGCATATATGTCATACGTTGACGGACAACCCCGTGTTCTTATGATGGATCTAACTAGTGGTCAGCATAAAGTAGTTGGAGATTTTCCTGGTATGACCTTTGCTCCGCGCTACTCTCCTGATGGGGAACGTATCGTTATGAGTTTTCAACAAGGCACTAATTCTTGGATTGTTGAAATGGATTTTAAATTACAACGTTTGCGACGTTTGACGGAGTCAAATGCAATTGATACGGGTCCTTGCTTTTCTCCTGATGGACGCAACATCGTATTCGAGTCTGATCGTGACGGTAGCCAACAACTTTATATTATGAATCATGACGGCTCTAACCAACGACGTATCAGTCGCGGTGATGGAACGTATTCAACACCAGTATGGTCTCCGCGCGGAGATAACATTGCGTTTACTAAACAATATGCTGGACGCTTTCTTATTGGTGTAGTATCCCCCGATGGAGCTAGAGAGCGTATTTTAACTGAAGGTTTTCATAATGAAGGTCCCACTTGGGCTCCTAATGGTCGTGTGCTGATGTTTTTTAGAGATGCGCGTGGGGCTGATGCAGGGCCAAAAATATTTTCTATCGATTTAACTGGTTACAATGAAAGACTGGTTAAAACTCCCGCATTCGCATCGGATCCATCTTGGTCTTCTCTATTAGGTTAGTCTAATTTTATATGGTGTTAACGTTAGTCTGTTTTTGACTAGTAATCGCTGTAATCTCAAAACTTTTATTAGAAAGTCTAAGATCGACTCAGTCGTTAATCGTAGACTGCCTAGCATTACCATCTTCATTACTTTGTGTCATTTACGCACCAGCATTGCTTTGAAAAGCTAATTACTTACCATCGAGTGTTGCGTAAAAATGAACGTAGAGGTACCTGAAGTATATGCTTTAAATGATTTGTTGATATGAGGTTAACAAACACGTGAAGTGTAGATTTACGCTACTAGGTCGGCTAGATTAAAAAAGCATAGGAGAGAATTAATGAAGGGCGCTATCGTAATCGCTACCATACTTGTTGCAACAACTCTTGGCGCGTGCCGTTCAGAGCGTTATCACGAGCCGATGAAACTTGGATTAGAAGTTCAGCCTATTACTAAAAAAGCTAGTCAGTAATCTTCTGGTACATTGTTATTTCGCATCAATATGCGTAAAATTGGCTGTAGTGTTTGACAACACTTCAGCCTTTTTTAAACTTAAATTATCAGTATTTGTTTAATGCACATTTCTAGATTCCCTTTTATTATTACACAACGTCTCATGATTTTAGCCTTAATTGCTAATAATTGAGCCAAACATTAACACTCTGGATTAAGAGATATAAAGTGATAGTCGTTCAAAACTGAGGAATCTACATACAACTTGTATCATTGCCTTATTAAGCGAAATTTCATGACAGATTTTTATAAGTTACGTAAAGATATCGCTATAACCGTTGCATGCTTAGTTTTAACTTTTATACCAGCCTGTTCTCATAATGAGCTTGAATTCGAATTAGTCCAATTTGCGGATAGGAAACCACAAGCTATTAGCTCTAAACGTTATTTCACAGAACATATTGGTGATGTTATCTATTTTGCAACAAATAGCTCACATATAACACAAGAGTCTCAAACAATACTTGCTAGACAAGCTATTTGGTTGAATAAGCACAATAAATATTTCATAAAAATTGAGGGTCATGCTGATGAACGTGGAACTAGAGAATACAATATAGCACTCGGTGCGCGTCGTGCTGTAGCTGTCCAAAATTTTTTAACACAGTCTGGTGTTGATCCCAGACGCATACACACAGTAACCTTAGGCAAGGAACGTCCTACCGCAGTATGCAATGACATATTATGCTGGTCGCAAAATCGTCGAGTTAAAGTGGTGTTAAAGCAGAATATAAATTTGTAAGACACATAGCTCTATAAGTTTATGTGTTAAACTCTTCAGCTAAAATTTGATTACATATTAGTAAGTGAGAAAAATACAGTTATGGTTTTCATTTAAAAAAGTAATTAGTGATAGTGTAGTTAATATTCAACACCTCTGATTTTGCATGTTAATCGCCTATTTAAGTTAAAAGCTTCAACTATTCGCTGAAATTTAAAGTATAAAGTTTTTACAAATTAGTCATTTGTAAATTAATTACCCCGAAACACATGTTACAAGCCAAGAGTCTTAATAATAAAAGAATAACATATAAATCTCCTATTAGGGTGTCTGTGAAAGGTTGTAGTACGCCTATACATGCCTTTAATTACTATTGGACTAAAAGTTTAAGTTTTGCTGTAAATGTTAAACATTTTCTAGAAATTAAACTCGTTTTAATTCTTTAGATTAAAAACGGCAAAGTTAAATCATTTTAATGACTTAGAATGCTTACCAAGTAATGGGTATATATTACCATACTTCCAACGTTGATGTACTGCAGATGTTATATAAGCTTGGCAAAAATTGGCCTTTTTACATTCACAATCAACATTTTAATTCGCTAAGCGTTTCACAAGGATTTGTCTTGCCCATGCTATTATAAGCACAATCTCAGTGCTTTAAAACTTGAAGCTCAATTTAGTACGCACGCCATAGGTAAATTGTTAGATCTAATTCTATGAAAGTCTATTGCGTTTTCTGAAATAGGAAGTTAAACTGCTTCTAAAAATGTAGTTAATAAATTTTTGACACTTAAAACCTAATTTACTATTAATCGTTTATATAATTTCGTGCCTAACTAGCTCTTAATATATGGTCTTGTGACTTTTCTAAAGCTTCACCGATTTGAGAATTACTGCGATTATTATAGTGGCAACCAGTTTACATAAACGAATAACAATTTATCTTAAATCGAGATAACAGCAGCTTTTGCATATATACTCTATCCCACAAAATGCACTTTATTTTCATCTAAATATTATTGTGTGTCTACGCGTTAGATGTATTAAAGCTTAATAGTAACAACTCTTCCTTTTTCCACCGTCAAAGCAGTAGTGCCGTCTCTAAGTTTCAAGGCATCTATACCAAAAAGTTCGTTACGCCAACCTCTCAGAGCAGGAATATCAGGCTTTTCTTCCATGGCGATGGCTTCGAGATCGTTGTTGTCTGCTATAAGCCTAGGAGCGACGCGATGGCGAGCCGCATTCGCCCGTAACAAAACTTTTAGAAGATCAATTAATGCAGAAGCCTCAGCCGATAACTGGCGTCCGTTTGGAAGAGGAGGAATTTTATTAAGTGGTTGCAATTGGCCACGTTTAACCACTTCTATGATTTCTTTGGCTTTGATAGAACGGGAAAAACCCTGGCTTAAACTGCGCAGTCTGCCAAGCTTTTCAACTGTTGTAGGAGCTTGATTGGCAATATCGTAAAGTGCCTCATCTCGTAGGATACGATTCCGAGGCAGGTCTTGAGACTGCGCTACTGTTTCTCTCCAGGCCGCTAATTCTATTAAGATAGCTAAGGATACTTTATTTTTAACACGCATTTTAAGTCTTTTCCAAGCATTTCTTGGCGATGTGTGATAAGTCTCAGCAGAGGAAAGTGTCGACATTTCTTCTAACAACCATTCGGAACGACCTGACACGTGAAGTTCGTTGAGTAGGAATACGTAGATATCACGAAGATGCGTCACGTCGGCTATAGCGTAAGCCAGTTGTTTATTACTGAGTGGACGACTGCTCCAATCAGAAAATCTAGCACCTTTATCTAAATCAATCCCTAAAATTTTCTTTACTAAGTTTACATAACTTACAGATTCTCCAAAACCGCAGACCATAGCAGCTATCTGTGTGTCGAATAGTGGCGTGGGTATCAAACCTGCCTTGTTAAAAATTATCTCTATGTCTTGTCGACCAGAGTGGAAGACTTTAACTGTATCCAAATCAGCCATCAAATCATAGAAGGCGTCGAGCTTGATCCCTTTTGCTAAAGGATCAATGAGGAACTCGTGGTTAGGTCCTGCTAACTGTATAAGACAGAGATGAGGCCAGAATGTCTGTTCCCTCAAGAATTCTGTGTCAACAGTTACGTAGTCGTGTTTAGCAAGGGCTGTGCATGCCGCAAGCAATTGTTCTGAGTTATTTATACATTCCATACTTATAACTTTAACTTATGATTTATCTGTTGTCGCTATATTATAGTAAAAATGTATAAGCTTTAATCTAATTTATTTAATAGATTTTTTAATAGACCTTAACTTTAAGACACATTTTATGCTACATCTTGATATGTCTACTTAAACATTCGCTTAACCTAAAAAGTATTCATCGCGAATAGTGCCTAGATGTTATTCTTTGCTGGACTAAACATACCAGTGAACATTATCTAAGGTCTTTTCAATATCATCTTCAACACAACAAGATATAGAGCAAAACTAATATGAATCGATATCGGTCTCACACTTGCGGCGCCCTTCGAACTAATGATGTTGACCAAATAATTCGCATTTCTGGCTGGGTTCATCGTGTGCGGGATCACGGCGGTGTTTTATTCATTGATCTGCGAGATCACTACGGTCTAACTCAGGTAGTCGTGGATCCGGAGAGTGGAGCATTTGTGATCGCTGAGACGGTGCGATCTGAATGGATTATTCGCGTGGATGGACAAGTACGTATGAGACCTGACGGTACTGTTAATCCAGAGTTGCCAACTGGTGAAGTAGAAGTGTTTGCTAGTGAAATTATAATTATTTCGGCAGCTAAAGAATTACCTCTACCCGTATTTGCCGAACCTGACTACCCTGAAGATCTACGATTACAGTATCGCTTTCTAGACTTAAGGCGTGACACCCTCCACGCTAATATTATGCGTAGAATTGATATTATTAAATATATCCGAGATAGCATGAATTCTGCTGGTTTTTCTGAATTCACTACACCTATATTGACCGCTTCTTCGCCAGAGGGCGCACGTGACTTTTTGGTTCCAAGCAGAGTTAATCGCGGTAAGTTTTATGCTCTTCCGCAATCACCACAGCAGTACAAACAACTTATTATGGTATCCGGATTTGACCGTTATTTTCAGATAGCACCTTGTTTTCGAGATGAGGATCCGCGTGCAGACCGTTTACCTGGTGAATTTTATCAACTTGATGTAGAAATGAGTTTCGTAGAACAAGAAAACATTTTTGCTACTATGGAACCAATTTTACACTCAACTTTTAAGACATTTTCTGAAGGTAAACCGGTTACAGAAAAGATACCTAGAATTACCTATAACACAGCTTTAGCAAAATATGGCTCTGATAAACCCGACCTTCGTAATCCAATAGAGATGCAAGAAGTAACAGAACATTTTCGAGATTCTGGTTTCAAGATTTTTGCTAACATGATTAAGGAGGATAAGGAAAATAAAGTATGGGCAATTCCAGCCCCAACAGGTGGTAGTAGATCTTTTTGTGATCGAATGAATAATTGGGCACAAGGCCAAGATCAGCCTGGCCTAGGCTACATTTTTTGGCGTAACAATCAAGGGGCTGGCCCCATTTCAAAAAACATAGGTCTAGAGCGGACAAACGCTATACGACTTCAACTTGATCTCAAAGATGGAGATTCGGTTTTTTTTGTAGCTGGAAAACCAAATAATTTTATAAAATTTGCAGGCGAAGCACGTGATCAAATCGGCGAAGAATTAGGGCTGATCGATAAAAATCGTTTTGAACTTGCCTGGATTATTGATTTTCCAATGTATGAGTGGAATGAAGACGATAGTAAGATTGATTTCTCGCATAATCCATTTTCTATGCCTCAGGGCGGGCTCCAAGCTCTTAAGAACGCTGAAAAACTTGGTAGGTTAACAGAAGTCAAAGCTTACCAGTACGACTTCATCTGTAATGGTTATGAAATCGCTTCTGGTGCTATACGCAATCACTTACCAGATGTTATGGTTAAAGCATTTAGCATTGCTGGTTATAGCGAAAATACCCTTATAGAACGTTTTGGTGGTATGTACAGCGCTTTCCAGTTTGGTGCTCCTCCACATGGTGGTTTGGCTGCGGGTATTGATCGTATTGTTATGCTTCTAACAGGTTCTAAAAATCTACGTGAAGTTTCATTGTTTCCAATGAACCAACAAGCTAACGACTTACTTATGTTAGCACCTAATGAGGTTACTAAATCTCAGTTGCGCGAACTAGGTATTAAAATTCAGTCGATACCCAACCCATAAAGTAGACCTTAAGCTTTAAAATTACAAAAATCTCTGTGACGGGGAAAGGACTGATAACATCAAAGAAACTTTATGCTGAGTTACTATTACATGGTGAGAGTTCCAACAGGGGCAAAACACTCTCAGCTTAATTTGGGACGAAACTCGGCATTGGTTTTTCATATCTATATCAGAAGTAAGCATATAAAGAAGCAATATCAGTTAAGTTATTAAAAAAAAAATCATAACCTATTACGTTTGAGGGTAACAAACACTAATTAGTCGTTGAAGTCTAAAGTGTAGAGTTTTATTTCTCTTATACTGATCTTATAAGCATGACTTAACTTTCATGGACTGAAAATCAAAAATGCATTTTTCGAAAAAAGGTAAACAAGGCCCAAAATTTCAAGAAGTATCGTTTACGAATACCCACTTAGAATTAATATTTTTAAAGGATATATTCAAGAAATTCACTAAACACAAATCTAATTCTCTTAAAATATTATATTATTGCACAATGTATATGCGTGTGGGCTTTATTACCAACTATGGAACACATTAAGTAGAATGCAGCCTGGTTTAGTTATGAAGATAACTTGTTGATTATGATAAGTTTTTACGCAAATAAAGGCGAGATTGAATTTTTACTGAAAAAAGTCTATCCTTAGCCTCTACATATCGAGCATGTGTATGAGCCTTAATTATTGTAAGTTTTTTTTAATACGATTTCTTAGAAAGAGCCCATCTCTTAAAAGACTGAATTTATTACATTTTAGTAATCTATGCTTAGTGTACTACTTTGGTGTTAACCACAATTAGCCGACAATTTCCGAATTATCGAAGTTTAAGCCAATTTCTCGTTCAGCACTTTCAGGTGAATCAGATCCATGCACTGAATTTTCGCCTATTGATTTAGCAAAATCTTTACGGATAGTGCCTGCATTAGCTTCAGCAGGGTTAGTAGCACCCATAATGTCTCGATATTTCATAATAGCATTTTCACCTTCTAAAACCTGACACACGATAGGACCTGACGTCATAAAAACCACCAGTTCTCTGTAGAAAGAGCGTTCTTTGTGCTCTTCGTAAAATTTTTCAGCTTGAGCACGTGTCCAGCATATACGTTTTTGGGCAACTATACGAAGGCCTGTATTCTCAATCACAGCATTAATTTTACCAGTTAGATTACGGGCCGTTGCATCGGGCTTGATTATAGAAAATGTACGTTCTAATGTCATAGGTGTTCTATCCATGATAAAATTTGGTATTGATTTAGATATAGCCATGCATTTTAAACTCTGCAACCAAACCCTTAAAACTATTCAAAATTGGTTAACATGTTTAATAGACGTAAAATAAGTTATTAAGATATGATATATAGTATCATAAGCACCGTGTTTTTATTAAGAATATGTAAAATCTGCACAGAATTAAAGATGTGACATGTCAAGTCAAGTTTTTGCTAAATTACTTTAGTTTTGGTACATTTGTAATTCAGATTTACTGCTAAAGCCGAGTTAGCTGCCAGTACTATATTTTGTGCAAGCAGTTTACGGTTCGCCAAAAACCTGGTAGTAGCCCAGGATACAAGAGTGTGAGATGTCCGAGGCAGATACATATATTGAATGGTACCTAGCGCGTAATGGTCAACAACATGGCCCACTATCAGACGCAGAATTAAACAAATTTAGAGAACTTGGCCATCTTAAGCCAGACGATCTAGTGTGGCGTGCAGGTTTTCCAGAATGGCGCACAGCAGATGATGTTTTTCCAGAATATCAGTCGGGCGCAGCTACATTACTATCTGCAGAAACAGAAGAGCCAAACGATTTTTCTGTAGATGCAACTCCAGAAATGCAATATTATCTAGAGAAACAAACAGAGAGTTTGGATGGTATTAGCAAAAGCCGATTGGGCTCCCAAGATTATAACCAACATTTAAACAGTGTCGAAAAATCAGATGAACCAGTATTGCAAATACAGCAAAATTTAGAATCAGCTACCGCACAATATCGACGGCGAACTGGAATTCGTTCTTGTCAGGAGAGCTCTACACAGCCTATTAATCAAGAAGAATTTCACAACGATTGCAAATATGAAAGAAGTGTGAAAAATCAAATTTTAATAATCATAGTAATTACAACCTTAGCTATAGCTATTTTAAGCAGTTGGTATATTAATTCTAATCAAATCCCAATAATTAAAATAATAACAGATTTTATTCACAAGTCTTACTTACATGTGCACACCACTGTTAATGCTCCAGCTGGTACAACAATTAAATCTGTGACTGTCGAAATACCAACAACAGAGACGTATGAAAAGAATATTCTCGGTATTGAGCCAAGACTTACCATTTTATCCGAGAAATTTTGGAGTGATATGCGTGCTCATGATGGAGTGTGGGCAGGAGAACAGGAACAATTATTAGCCAAGTTAAGGTCAAATGGCAGACCGGAGCTAGAACGACTTGAATTTGTTGTAAGCGCATTAGTAAGCTGGCGACGTCGTAATGCTGATAAAATTCTCACCACCGAACCTTACTATCTTAGGCAGATAGCGCAGACTTTCGCAGATAACCTCAGATATTTACAAAATCAGGATGTAAAAGCCTGCTATGGTTTTATATCTCAAGGGGAACTCAGTCCCTCCGTTCTGACACTCTATAATAACGCAACGCATTTAACCGTCTTAGGTGCTCAAATTGAAGCTATCATTGCTGCTGCAGAGAATAGAGGCCAAAATTCCGAATCTTATTCCGAACCAAGCGAAGATGATTTTAAGGTAATGACCAAATTATTAAGTAATCGTGGTTGGACGCAAGGTGATGTAAATTTATTTTCAAATCCGGCAGCTCTATCAGTTGCACCTGAAGCTACAGTTTGTCGGCTTGTGTCAGAATGGTTCGAAGTACAACTTCAGGTATCCTCAACCGATCGTCAAATGCGTTTACTTGCAGCATCGCTAAGCCCTGTAATTCGCGGTTGAATTTTCTAAACTTTACTACCAACCGTCGAAAATAGTGTGTTGCTTTACATAAGTATTAAAGACAAGATCAAATGAATAAACATTAACTGGCCTCTATACTGCTTTCAGCAAAGCTAAGATTTACGGAAACAAGCTCACTTATACCATGTTCAGTCTTAGTCACACCAAACAAGCGATTCATACGTGCCATTGTCATTGGGTGGTGTGTAATAAATATAAAGCGAGTGTTGGTACCTTCCGCCATTTTCTCCATCAAGGTGCAAAGTCGATCAACATTTGCGTCACCAAGAAATGCGTCTACTTCATCGAGAACACATAGAGGAGAGGGATTAGTCAAGAAGACTTCAAAAATAAGGGATAGCGCGGTTAAGGTTTGTTCTCCACCTGAGAGTGATGATAAAGTTGTTGGTTTTTTTACCAGGAGGAAGTGCAACTATCTCGAGACCTCTGGCTAAAGAATCTTTGTCATTCTATATCATTCTAAGCCTCGCTTCTCCGCCATTAAACAATGTTTCAAACAACTGTAGGAAATGTTGATTAACAATATTAAAGGATTCTTTAAGAGGCTTATAGCCTCCGTGATTGAGACTCGCAATCCCTATGCGCAATTTAGTAATGGCGTCTTTGATATCTTCGCACTCTGAGTCTATCACGGTCTTTAGTTAAATATGCAAGCCTGGTTTCTACCTCTTCAGAGGTAAGCAATGGTTTTTTTAAGGCTATAACCAGAAAGAGCTAGTATACTGTCCGGTAGGGTGAAAAATTGCTCTTCTATAGATCTAACGAGTTCAGCTCTTTGAGTACGAGCAGTATTAAGGATAACCACAGCTCGTGCACGATTTTCTCGTTGTTCAGTAACGTTTTTTTTGTGCAGCAAGTAAATTATGATTTACTTCTCTAACTTATTTTTCAGTTTGAATGACTTTATCAACAGCTGTTCGAAGTTGTGTTTTGACCAATGAAAGTTTACTTAAAATTTCAATTTTTTGTTTTTTGAGCCTTTCTGGTAAGATTTAGCCTTTTTAGTCTCAGCCCGCATTTGCTGCAGGTACATATCAATAGTTTTCAAGCGTGCTGAACTAGTTTTGGTACGGGCTTGCCAACGTTCCATATCATTCGTCAAGTGTTTAATATGTTCGAGACGTTTTTTTTGTTCAAGTTGTAGAGCAACTGAGTCAGCCTTATATCAAGCAATTCTGTCGTGTTCTGCTAATGCTTTTTGACGCGCCTTGTGCAAGTACTGAGATAAATTGATTTTGACGATCATGCAGCACCGATAAGTGACTTTCACGCGTAACACGCTCTATTTGCGCTAGTACTTTTTCCGACTTACTGAGTTGCTTTTGTATCTTTCTGCGTTGTTGGATGTAATACCGTTCATTTTGTCGAGCATCATGTACGATTTTACGCACTGCCTCAGACTCTGCTGCAAAACGTAATGCCTCATTGCGAATAATAATTTCTTTTTCAGCTAGTTCTTTTAAATGGTTACGTGCAGTCAGATGCTGAGATACTTGTGAAAAGCTATTTGCGGATACAACAAGCCCATCCCAACGCCATAAATCACCAGATAATGAAACTAAGCGTTGTCCTGGTTTCAGGTGTTTCTGTTTTTTGTAGCCTTTCTGAACTTCGACCAATCCGATATGTGCAAGTCGCCATGCTAGTTCTGGTGGTGCTACAACATAATCAATAAGCGGTTTTACTTCTGCGGGCATCACCTCTGGATTTAATCGTGATGATTGCTCTTTATAAGATCGGCCAATGCATAGTGCTTTTCGTAGTCCAGATCCTCGCCTAGAGCAGCGCCAAGCGCAGTTTTATAGCTCTTACTTACAAATATCTGATCAATCATAACTCTTTCATTATGGCTCACATTGTCAAACAATTGCGTTAAAGTTCTTTGTTCAGTTTCTATGGCGTGTAATTCCATATGTATCACTTCCCGCAAGATCTCTACTTTTTGTAATTTTTCTTGACTTTGTATCGCACGCTGTTCTGCTGCAACAGCTTGGTCATCACAATAAGCAATTGTCGATTTAAGCTTCGAAACTTCTTCCCGTGCACAGCATAATTTTTTATTGTTTGAATCTTTGGTAATTGCACACTTAATACTAGATATTATATATCTCATATCTAACTCTAATGTCTCGCGTTGGAGACAACGTCCTTTAATGATTCCCTTAATTTTGCTACGTTTTTTATGCAGTTCCGACTGTTGTAGGGCTAAGTTTGCAGCTATAGCCTCTAAATTATGATAATTTTTTTCGCTAAGTTTAATATTGGACTTAAGCTGATACTCAAGACTTTGACTTTGATCGCTGTATTGTGTTGCGAGAGCCTGCAGTTTGACTTTAAAACATTCACATTCAATTTTAGTCTCATAAAACAAGGTTCGCTCTCGATGTATATAAAACTCAAAATGCTTTTCTTACGCGGCAAGATCATGATGACGCTGTCTTGCTAGAAGCAAGTCACTTTCTAAGCTATTTTGTACGTGTTGAAGACGCGTAAGAGTGGCTGTGCGAACAATCTCTGCATTACGTAAAGGCTGGAGCATTTCCGATAGTTCAGCTTCCCTTCTTCAACATTTGGGTTTCATGTAGTGTTGCAGTGCCAAAATTCTTTGATGCTATTTGCAATAGCTGTGGCGCGTATAGACTTATGGGATGCCTCTCCCATAACCCAGCATAGCCCTTCTAATAAGTTAGACTTGCCGCATCTATTCGGTCCAACCACACCTGTCAATCCTTTTTCGATGAATAATTCTACTGGTTTCACAAATGATTTAAAACTCGTAAGCCTAAGTTTGACAATATACATAAGAAGTCTTGAATTTGGATACATGCACTCACTGAATAAACTCTGGTATTATTTATGAAGGTAAATAATACTTTCTATTCAATACTATCGTACAGTGCTGTCAGAGTCTGCGAGGGCCTTATTGACAAGTTCCCTGATGTCACGAATAGTTAAACGACGTTTGTAGAGGCGTCCATTGATGAAATAGTTTGGGGTGCCGATAATGCCAAGAGTACGTCCACGCTCTTTTATTTGATTCAAATTATAACTAAGGATTTTATCTTCGAAACAGGCATCGAACTCATCCCGTGTTACCCCCACCTGGCTAACAATTTGAAATATCGGTTCACGCCGCACTTGTCGACTCACCCACGTACTCTGCTGTTTCATAAATTTGTCGTACAATGCGAAATATTTGTTCGGTTTAGCGCAACGTAAAGCGATGGTAGCAGCACCTGATTGAAATCCGATAGGAAACTCTCTTAATATGTAAAGTACTTTTCCTGTGGTGATGTATTCTTGCTCAAGAATGGGAAATGTTTCTATTTGAAATTGTCGGCAATAAGCACATGTCATTGAAGCGTATTTGATAATCTTTACTGGAGCATCAGAACGACCTAGAGACATTTCCGGAAGAGGGCCTGGTTGCATAATTTGTGCTATGGTTGGATTTTCAATAACGTGCCGACGCTTAATGTCGGTACCCTTATCTTCAGAAAAAGGATTGAACTTGTCATTTAACGGCAAGGTACTATATCTGTTTCGAGAATAAGTGCCTAATTGTGCGGAATCGTTGTGTGATCTCATTTTTGAGCAACCAGATGTAATCACAAATGGAATTAATGACATTAAAATTAAACAAACGGAGAATTTTGTTAACACAATTTCCTCTAGACAATCAATAAAGCCGTGATTTTAACAAGTAAAAAATTTAAGATTTGTTCAACAGTGGACCAATTACTTTTTCAAATTCTTCTACGCTAAGAGTATGACTGCGCAAGCGTTTGCCGTTAATGAAAAACGATGGTGTTGCATTAACGCCAAATTCCTTGTCTGCTTTATCACGGCGTCGGCGGAGCTTTTTTAGTAACTCACCGTCCTTGAGGCAAGCTTCAAAGCTCACTTTAGAAAAACCAGCCTGTTTGGCAATTTCCAGTAAAACTTCTAACGCTTGGCTTGAGACCCATTCGCGTTGTCTGGAATATAAGACACTAATCAGAGCAACAGATTTATTATTATCGTTTAAACACCGTGCAAGCATCGCTCCTGCAGCTGCAAGGTTATCTAAAGGAAACTCACGCATAACAAAACGTACTTTACCAGTATCTATGTATTTTTTTTTCAGCTCAGAGTATGTAGTTTTGTGAAACTTGGCGCATGCCGCGCATGACATTGACATGTATTCAACAATAGTTACCTCTGCGTCTGGGACACCAACACTTAATTCTGACAATCCATCTGGCGCTAATAACTTCTTGGTTGGGACTTCGTTAATTTGGACCTCAGCTAAAACACCATGAGCAGGAATAAATCCAACACTAAAAACAACCAAAATAAGTATAAGATAAATTATGCAGATTCTATCATTAAAAATTTTTAGTAATCCAGGCATTCTTACACTCCGTATTATAATTTATTAATACTGATTATCACTATATTACCACGATCATGATATAACTTAGCTATTAATTCGCCAATTTTTTTAATACTTAGAGCTAATATAACTGAACAAAAACTTTATATCTTGACGCAGACCTAATGTTTTGAGGTAGATTAAACCTCACTATTTACTCTTATATTCTCTTTTAACCGCGCTAGAGAACGTATAAGCTTGTCTCTGCACGACAGATCTTTATCAAAATTGTCGTAATGGATAATACCTTCACTAGACATGCACAGCTTTGTTACTTGTTTTGCGGCATCGAAATTTTGTACAGGTTCTGAAACTTGATTGATAGGTGCTTGTAGAATGCGTATTTGCGATACCGCATGATATCCGAAATACGCATTAATACGCTTTTTTATTTTATAACTATTATACTGAACATCAAGTGCATGTGATGGTTTAGTGCGTAAGATGAGTGTTGCACCTTGTTCGCTATTTTGAGAGTAAGTGTTAGCATCCCAAGGAATAGAAGAGTTACGTGGCCACTTTAGACGCACAGGCGACGTTGCAGCTGCTAAATCGTCTCCAATAATTTCATTCCAGTCTGTTAAAATCGCTGCGCCACAGAAGCCATATTTCTCAAATGCTCGTTTTGTGATATCTGACACAAGTGCGCCGAGGGAACACACTTTTTTACTAGATTTATAATTCTGTCGTAAAGGTTTTACACGCATTATCTAACCTCAACCGTATCTTAAGTGATTTTAACTGGTTATGATCTGTTAGTACGATTCGCTTTGCTCTTGGAGGGCCGCATAATGAGTACCATCGCACGCACACAACGCCAATACCGTGCCAGCAAAGCACCGGCAATGGCATTATTGGAGTGGTATGATAACGAACGTCGGGATCTTCCCTGGCGCCATAATACTGCGATCGATCCTGATCCTTATCGGGTTTGGTTGAGTGAAATTATGCTGCAACAAACCAACGTGAAAACTGTTATTCCATACTTTCACAAATTTCTAACGCGTTGGTCTAATGTTTTAGAATTAGCAGCCGCGCAAGAAGATAGTGTTTTAGAAGAATGGGCAGGATTAGGATATTATTCACGAGCGCGTAATTTACATGCTTGCGCGAGACAAGTAGTAGCGGAATGCGGTGGCCGCTTTCCTGAAGATGAAGTCAAACTACGTAAATTACCAGGGATAGGACCTTACACAGCCGCAGCTATTGCCGCTATTGCCTTTGGTAAGCATGCAACGCCGGTCGATGGTAATGTAGAACGAGTTGTTTCTCGCTTGTTTGCAGTAGAACAACCTTTACCTCAATCTAAATCACGGCTGCGGAGCTTGGCGGTACAACTTACACCAACCGAACGCTCTGGTGATTTTGCTCAAGCAATGATGGATCTAGGAGCAACTGTGTGCACTCCTAGACGGCCTTCATGTTTAATGTGTCCCCTTAAAAGACAATGTGATGCTCATGTCTTAGGGCTTGAAACAAAATTACCGGCTAAAATGCCAAAACCAAATCGACCCATTAGATATGGTATCGGATTCCTGGTTTTATCTGAGGATGGCCAACTGTTATTGCGTCGACGTCCAGAGAAAGGACTTCTAGCCCGCATGATGGAGGTTCCTTCTACTGAATGGTTGAATGCTGTACAAGGCTCAGATGATGTTCTTCGCGCTGCGCCTGTGAATACTAATTGGTGGCATATTCCAGGCACGATTTCTCACACTTTCACGCATTTTCGATTACAAATGGGGGTTTATCGGGCGATTGTTCAAAAAGACGTAGCTTTAACTTTGTGGGCAAATCCTAGTCGCTGCATTTGGGTGCCGCGCAACGATCTCAAGCGCTATGCTCTTCCATCTGTGATGCGTAAAATTATCGCTTACGGCCTAAGAGATTGATACAAATGTTAATTCTAGTTTTTTATGACCGTAATGCGTGCTGAGAAAGATGTGAAGCCAAAAAGCTTTACAGTCCCTTCTTAGGGTGGAAACTTGAAAAATCTCGTTTTCGGTCATATTTTTTATAAAGGTTTTCAGGTTATCTTAGCATTATACAGTTATCACGGAATTCTAAGTATGATTTATTCACTTTTACTGATTAATTATCTGTAGTACTTTCCTGATTAATCAATACTTGCATTCAAAACACAAATTGTGAGCTTAGATTTATCGTGTAACACATTCTTATTCTAGGGATCCAGCTATTCGGAACTATGATTATTAGTCTTTCAAAACGATTTTTTCAGTGGGATTTAAAGTTGGTAGCTTTCTGTTTCAGATCTCATTGGCGTCCTTAAGTGCACGAGAATGGTTTGTATAGTATTAATTCACCGAAGTTACTGGCTAAATGTAAAATGCTACATGGTATTGCAATTATTATTAGTCGTGATTATAGATTTGGTTTACATGCGCATCACACGACGTAATTAATTCAGATGTTAATATGTGCGTAAGACATAACTGATTACATTGTGTGCGAGTTTAGGTTGTGTATTTTTTTAACAAACTTTACATTGTTACTAAAAAAAAGTGTACAATAAACATAATTCAATATTATTATACTACAATACAAGATTCATCCACCGCCGCGATAAGGATAGACGTTAACATACGCAAACAGCTCCAAAAAAGGTACATGCCTAAACTTTTTGGTTTATGCTGTTTGACATAACTGTTTCGGACGAGTGTTAAAATTATAATAAATGCACGAAACATTTACATCTTAGACTTTTTTTATGTTATTACCTAATAACAAGAGACTTAATTGTTTTAACACTTAATTAGTTATAACTATTTGTTAAATCATAACCCCGCAACATAGGAGTTCTTTGCTAACCATTAACAAGCTTTATTTTTAATTCAAGATTATCTTTTATAATATTGTACATTAAAGAATACACTGAGCTTGACAGTGAACAGATGTAACAGCTTTTAATTTAGCGCGTAGTACTGACTTATTATCATTACTGTCTCAATTCTCAGGCGTGGTGAAACCAAACCACCTCTGTTTCGACGAGAAATTTTTAGATTAGTACTTACAGCTTACAGTTGATAATGACCTGATTATGACATAATCTATAAAAACTACGTTGAATCTAGAGTAAAATTAAGCGCTAATAAGATCAGAATAGACCTGCACTTTGCAGATAATACTTGTTAACAGCATAATGTTCTGCGCCCATGAAGATGTAAGTAAGTCCAGAGTTTTAGCATATTAATATCTTCATTAGAATTTAAGTTATAATAGTAGAAACATCAAATTTGTTTTACGTCGGAGCTTGTCGATGATTCCTGCATTTTTAAACCAGTACAAATTTTCCGATCTAAGTGAGCAGCAAATTATTGCACTTGGTATCTCTGCAGAAGAAGACGACGCAAGAATATATCGATCTTACGCTGAACGTTTGCGTGATGATTATCCTGATTCTGCCAAAATATTTGACGGTATGGCGGAAGAGGAAGACCAACACCGTCGTCAATTAATTGAATTGCACCAACGTCGTTTTGGCGATGTAATTCCGCTTATACGTCGAGAAAATGTTGCAGGCTTTTACAGACGCAACCCTGTTTGGCTTATCGAAAATCTCGGCATTGAACGTATACGAGAAGAAGCTGCTAATATGGAAGCAGCCGCTCATACCTTTTACTTGAAAGCTGCATCACAAGTAACAGATGCCGACACCCGAAAACTTTTAGGCGATCTTGCATCGGAAGAAGCAGACCATGTTGCTGCTGCAGACAAACTTGAACAGAAGTATATTCGTGATGAGGATAGAGAAAATGAAGCGCTCATAGCACGAAGACAGTTTATTTTAACCTGGATACAGCCCGGTCTAGC